>JBEKDQ010000161.1:0-5968 GCA_050014275.1 Desulfobaccales bacterium
CTTCGGCCCACCCGTAAATCATGAAAATGTCGCGCCGTCGCCCCCGGCGGCGCGGGAACCGGCTGCCAAAGGGTAGGTATCCCACATACTGAGGAACTTTTCGAAGCAGTCGCTCATGAGCCCTTGGCTCACCCGTAAATCATGAAAATGTCGCGCCGCCGCCCCCGGCGGCGCGGGAACCGGCTGCCAGAGGGGAGGTATCCCACATACTGAGCAACTTTTCGGAGCAGGAGCCCGGGAACCAGAAAAAAATCTTTTTCTCCAACTATCTCTGAATGAAGGCGGCTGGGTCAACAAATTATAGGGCGGGATGTGACCGCCGCCATCGTTAAGGCGACCCAATCACAGGCTTTTAGCCTGTGCTTGGGTGGCCCTCCGGGGGCGGACACACGGGTCCGCCCCTACAAAAAATTTCCTTTTGACGGCAACTCGGTATTAGATCCTTTCGGCTACCGTCTTCATCTCCATAAAGAGCCGCACATAGTCGGGACCGCCGGCCTTGGCGTTGGACCCCGACATCTTGAAACCGCCGAAAGGCTGGACCCCTACCCGCGCCCCGGTGATCTCGCGGTTGATATAGAGGTTGCCCACGTAAAATTGACGTTTGGCCCGTTCGATGCGCTTCCGGCTGCGACTGAAGAGCCCGCCGGTGAGTCCGTACTCGGTCTGGTTAAACAGAGCCACGGCCTCGTCGAAGTTCCGGGCCCGGATGACGGACAGCACCGGTCCAAAAATCTCGTGCTGGCCGAGTCGAGAATCGGCGGGCACCTCTGCAAAGATCGTCGGTTCGATATAATAGCCGCCATCCAGGTCCACGGGCGAGCCCCCCACCAGGAGTTTCGCCTGGGCTTTTCCCTGGTCGATTTCCGCCAGGATCATCTGATACTGCCCCTGGGAGATCACCGCCCCCACGGCGCAGTTCTCCTCAGCGGGACCAACCTGGAGATTTTTGGTTGCAACCTTCAGCATCTCCAATAAGGTAGGGTAAACTTCTTCGACCACGATGACCCGGGAAGCCGCCGAGCATTTCTGCCCCTGGAAGCCAAAGGCGCTCTTGACCACCGCGGCGGTGGCGGCCTCGAGGTCCGCGGTCTCATCAACCACCATGGCGTCCTTGCCCCCCATTTCCAGGAAGGCCCGCTTTAGCCAGAGCTGGCCAGGGTGGACTTGTGCGGCCCGCCTCCCAATGCCAATCCCCACTTCCTTGGAACCGGTGAAGTTGATAAAGCGGCAGCGAATATGATCCACCAGATAATCACCCATCTCGCTGCCGGTTCCCGGCAGGAAATTAATGACCCCGTCGGGGATGCCAGCCGCGGCCGCCGCCTCTAGAAAAGCTGCGGCAATTATGGGGGTGTTGGAGGAGGGCTTCAGCACCACGGTATTGCCGGCGGCCACCGGTCCCATAGTCATGCCCACCAGGATCGCCAGAGGGAAATTCCAGGGGCTGATGACCGCCCCCGCTCCCAGAGGCTGCAGCCACGACTCGTTGATTTCCCCCCGATAAGGAGTTATGGGGACCGGTCGGGTCCATTCCAGGACCTGCCGGGCGTAATACTCGCAGAAGTCAATGGCTTCGGCCACATCAGCCTCAGCCTCCCCCCAATTCTTTGAGGCCTCCAGGGTTTCCCAGGCCGCCAATTCCAGTTTGCGGCGTCGCAGTTCCGAAGCCAGTCTTACCGTAGCTGCGGCCCGTTCCGCCACGGGGCAGGCAGCCCACTCAGGGAATGCCCCCCAGGCAGCCTCAAAGGCGGCATCAATCTGGGCCGGGCCGGCAACCGCCACCGTACCTATCAGTTCCGCGGGTTTGGCGGGATTAAGGCTTACGATCCTCTCCCCGGTATCCACCTTTTCCCCCCCGATGATCAGGGGCTTATGGCTCCCGAGGCGCCGGCGCACCTCGGCCAGGGCAAGGCGGTAGGCCTCAGCCCGCTTGGTTTGGTTTTTTTGGTCTTTTTCATCTTTTTCATCAGGGCCGGAGAAACCGGGCAAGGGCTCATTTTGGAATGGCGCTAACATGGCGGCTTTCTCCCTAAAAAAAATCCCCAGGTTGAACTTACTAATCAGAGAGTTAAATAGATTGCATTTTAATCGAGTAGCAGCAAGCTTTAGCTTGCGCAGGCTAAAGCCTGCGGATACAACTAATTTAGGGTGGATACTGCCCACCAATTCCTTAATTTATCCCCGCTCCCACGATGGGGGAGAGGATCAGGGTGAAGGGGAATTAATCTCTTTTCCCCTCCAGAACTTCAGGGAATGGCGTCCCGGACCATCTCCTGAGGGGCAGGAGAGATCAGATCACGAATTCCTCAGGTGGCGCGGCCCGGGGCTGCAAGCCGAGATCGGCTACCCGGAAATGTCCGCCATGCCCCAGTTCCACGACGTCCAGGCCTCCGAACAAGCCAGCCACGATCCTTCCCAAAGAGTCGGCCTTCATGACCCCGCTGCCACTGCTGCCGCCGACGATGATGGCGCCCGCCAGGGGCTCCACGAAGGGGGTGCTGTCCGGCGGATGCTCGTCGTAGTGCCCGGCCCAGGCGTATGACGGCGCCAGCCCTTGAAAAGCAGGAAAATACGGCGCTACCTGAGGGCGAATCCTGGTTTCATAAAAATCGCGCTGTGCCACTGCCGGCTCTTCCAGACCAGGGGGCTGATCTTTATTGGCGTAGCCCAGGATGAAGGAGGCCGCCGCCGGGCGGAGGTAGGCTCTGCCCGGCAGAATCGTAAAGGGCAGCACTCTATAAGGGTTGAAGCCAGGAGTTTCCAGAAGTCGGCTAAGAGCCCCTTCTTGGGCGGGGACCGAGAATAGCTGTCTCTTTCTGGGAACCATAGGAACTTCCAGGCCGGCCGGCGCCAGGGTCCGACCCGTCCAGGCCCCGGTGGCCACGATGATGGTGCCGGCGGAGATTGCCTCTTCCCCTATCCGAATTCCGTTGATCCGCCCCTGGCGATCCCGGCTGAACCCGGTAACCTCACTCAAGTATTGCAATCGCCCGCCCATCCTGAGAACCTCGTGCTCATAAAATCCGGCGAGCCTGGAGGGGTCGAGAATGCCGCAATCCAGCCCGAAGATGCCCTGGCTAATGTCCAGGGCGCGGAGATCTGGAAGACGCGCAGTCAAATCCTGCACTTCCAGAGTCTGGAACCTTACTCCGGCCAGGGCCAGGGTCGCCAGGGGCTTCCGCCACTTTTCCATCTGCTCCCCGGTTGCCAGCCAGAGGTAGCCGATCTTCTTGAGACCGAGGGGAGTTGACCCTTTCGGAAGATTCTGAATCCCTTCATAAAAAGCCAGGCTCCCCTGGCTGAGATGACGATTCACCGGGGAAGAAAACATATCGCGAAAAGCCGCGGCGCTTCTGGCCGTGTCTCCCCTCCCCGGGCCGGCCAGCCTCTCGACCACCAGAAGATCGAGGCCTCCATGGCCCTTAAGGATATGATAAGCGCTGGCTAATCCCAAGATTCCGGCCCCAATGATTATGACCTGAGGGCTATGGGCCATCTCTGCCAATCCTGTCGGCTCACGACTTGCAATCTCTGTGAAAGTCCGCGCCACTGTCATTCTGAGGGAGCGAAGCGACCGCAGAATCTCATAAAATTACTTGTAAATACGAGATCCTTCGCTTTTTCTCTGAAAATGCTGGTTGATGTCGGTGGGGCGCGCCTCCGTGCCCGCGGCACACTGCTAATGGCGGGATGCGCTTCGCTTTCCCGCCCTACGGGTTCTTTTTTTTGGTAAGCATTTTCATCGCTTTGGTGTGGCCGCCAGGCCATGAACCGTTTCTCTGAAAATAGCCCGGTGGAGCGGGCCCCCGTGCCCACTAATTAGAGGCGGCCAGGGACGGCCGCCCCACTACCGATAATTTTCATTATTCGTTGTGACCAACCTGGTCATGATGCTTCGCTCAGGATGACCAAAAGTACTTTTCGCAGGGGTCTACCCTTCTTATTAAGACAAATAAGCATTCCCCTGGCCTTACGCCAGACCGGGAAACGGGCTTTAGCCCTTGGGGAAAGAAAGACCATCACCGGAGGTCTCCGGTCTATAATGCCTTTGGCGCGATTTAGATATTAATGGGAGCATTATGTGGTCCCTTATTTATCCCCCCTCCCCCGATGGGGGAGAGAGTTAGGGTAAGGGGGAATTTAATCTCTTTCTGCTCCCATTAATAAGATATTCCATCCAGAGACCTCATGGATTGGCTACGTTTTGGTAAGGTTTTGCTTTAAATCACATTCTTCCCAAGAGATCAACGCAACGCTGATGAAAAAAGGCGATTATCCTGGGGGCGGCGGCCAGGGATTTCCACAATTTCAACCTTTATTTCAGGGATAATCCGCAGTACTGGTTCACGACGCCTCCATGAAATTAACCATCCGCAAAAAAAAACCTTGCAACGAGTAATGATATCCGTTACATTCTTTTGGCATGATTAAAACCTTCGCACAGCCGTGGTTGGAAGAGTTCTGGCACTCCGGCAAACATAAGCAGATACCTTCGGAGCTTGAAGCCAGGCTTTTGCGGAAGATGGACATGCTAAATAGGGCAGTAGCCCATAGAGATTTCCAAGCGCCACCCTCCAATCGTCTTCATGCCTTGCACGGCGACCGGAAAGGACAATGGGCCATATCGGTCAGCGGTTCCTGGAGATTATGTTTCCGGTTTGAACAAGGCAATGTTTACGATCTGGACCTGGTGCAATAACATTGAAAGGAGGATGCCATGTTACCACGAAACCGGCGTCCTACACCGCCGGGAGAAATCCTGCGGCATGAATTCCTGGAGTCTTTGGGCCTGAGCCAGAAGGAGCTGGCAGAGGCTTTGGGCATCACCCGGGTGCGACTGAGCGAGATCCTCCGGGGCAAACGAGCGATCACCCCTGATACAGCCTTTCGCCTGGCGCGGTTCTTCGACACCACTCCGGAGTTCTGGCTTGGCTTGCAAACGGATGTGAGTCTGTGGGCCACCCTTCAGGCCAACATTAGGGAATATGAAAAGATTAAACCAATAAGGACGGCGGCTTGATCAGGGGATTCTAAGATGCACCCTTCGAACCGCACCAGCCGCGGCTGAGGCATCTTTCCAGGATCACCAGGAAGTCCTGGCGTTGGTCAAAATGCTCGGGCTGCCAGGGAGCCGCGATTGGCCAGTTTGCCGGCGGCGAATTCCGACATATCCACCACGAAAAATAGACTGGCCCCACCTGCCAGCCGGCGAGACCTGATAAAGGGGGATTAAATTCCCGCGGCGATGCTGTGTAACCGGTTGGCCACGGCTCATCACCGTGGTGGCCCCGGGGTTCAGGCCCTCTCAGGAAATTTCCCAGGCGTCCTCTCGGTGCCCCATGGCCCAGGCCGCCTGCGGACCGTTAATCAAAATACTTAAAGAGGTGGAAAGGCATGTACAAGGTAACTCTCGAAGGCGATGACACGGTTATTCGAATCAAGAGGGAACTGATGGGCCAGGAATCCGTCTCCAGACTTCTGGACCTGGTAAATCTATCAGCGGTTCTTGAGAAAAGTAGATTTGCCGATACGAAAGATAAGATCCTGGCCAGGATGCTGGGCTATCCCACCGGGGTGGCATTGCTCCGAGATCCGGTCCTCAATAAAGACGCGGCGTTCACGGAAGACGAACGGGAAATCTTAGGTATCCGGGGGCTCTTGCCGGCCCGGGTCCAAACCATGGAAGAGCAAGTAATGCGGACTCTGGAGAATTTTCGCGGAAAATCGAACGACATTGAGAAGTACCTGTTCATGATCTCTCTCCAGGACCGCAATAAGACCTTGTTCTACCGGGTAGTCATAGACTACATCGAAGAAATGATGCGGATTATCTATACGCCTACCGTAGGCCAGGCCTGCCTGGAATATGGGCATATTTTTCGAAGGCCCCGGGGCATCTTCATTTCGGCAAAAGATCGGGGACGCATGCCTGAACTTCTGCGGAACTGGCCTTATCAAGATATCC
>JBEKDQ010000162.1:0-5929 GCA_050014275.1 Desulfobaccales bacterium
AGATTGTGTTACAATGGGCCATAGTCCGAAATCTCCTTTCTGTTTGATGAGTTATGCCTAACCCATTCTAACAGATTTAGGGAGTTTTCGGACTTTTTTTTTAATCGTTTAACCGGACAGCACTGATCAGAAATTGAAAAGATCGGGGATTAATTCCTCTAATATTATCATTTGGCCGATTACAATCGAAAATAAAGATCATAAGCCATATATCTTCAGGATTATGTCCCTGCCAGCCTTTTAAATATCGCGAGGATTTAATTTCAATCCCTTCATCAGAGTGCTGAATAGAATCTCCTGGAAATCTGCCTGAGGGAATTAGATCAGGATGACCATTATGGTATCGATTGTTAGCAAGGGTTTGGCAATATCTTGGGATATTCATTTTAATAAATTCACCCACTATACTGCTGAAATTGGCAGGCATTAAGATTGATTCTAAGCGGGGAATCTGCCTCGTATTAAGTTGTTGGTTGACGAATCCCAAGAATCCCAAAAAATCGTTCATTGCCAGCAATATATGCTCGTTTTGCAACCCGTATGGCAATTCTACAATAGGATTGAAACCTTCGGGATTAATGGGTGTTGGACTACATACAGATAGTTCTATGTCTTCATTCATTTTATCCTTCCCATTAATCCCGATTCATTAACGGATAAATCAAATCACCTTATGCAGCGGATACTCCACAATCCCCTGGGCCCCGGCCCGGATTAAACGGGGGATGAGGCTCCTGACCTCGGAGGAGTTCACCACCACCTCCACCGAATACCAATCGGTTTCGTAGAGGCTGGCGATGGTAGGGGCCAGCAGGCTGGGGAGCAGTTCCACGATGTTCTTCAATTGCTTTTCCGGGATGTTCATTTTTAGGCCCACCATGCGTTCGGCCCGAAGCGCCCCCAGCAGCAGGACCGCCAGACCCTCCATCTTCTCCCGCTTCACCGGGTCATTTTCCCACACCTGGTTGTTGGCGACGAACTGAGTATTACTCTGGAACAGCTCGTGAATGATCTTGAGGCCGTGGGCCCTGATGGTGCTACCAGTCTCAGTCACCTCCACGATGGCGTCCACCAGGCCGGCGGCCACCTTGGCCTCGGTGGCCCCCCAGGAAAACTCCACCTTGACCGGGATTTGGCGCTGCTCGAAATAGTGGCGGGTGTAATTTACCAGCTCGGTGGCTAGCTTCTTGTGCGCCAGGTCCCGCAGAGTTCTGATCTCCGAATCCGCCGGCACCGCCAGCACCCAGCGCACCGGGTTGAGGCTCGACTTGGAATACATCAGGTCCGCCACCACCGTCACCTTGGAGTCGTTCTCCATGGTCCAGTCTTTACCGGTGATGCCGCAGTCCAGGGTGCCGTTCTCCACGTAGCGGCTCATTTCCTGGGCCCGGCACATGGAGCAGCTGATCTCCGGGTCGTCGATGTCCGGGAAGTAGCTCCGGCCATTCACCTGGATATGCCAGCCGGAACGGCGAAACAACTCCAGGGTGGCTTTCTCCAGGCTGCCCTTGGGGAGTCCCAGTCGCAGTTTAGTCACCTCGATACACCTCCTTGGGATCAAAGATTGGCGAGCCCACCACTTCCCAGCCGGTCCCCAGGCGGCGGCGGTAAAAACAACTCCGGTAACCGGTGTGGCAGGCGGCGCCTCCCACCTGCTCCACCTTCAGGAGGACCGTATCGTTATCGCAGTCCAGGTAGATCTCCTTGACCCGTTGCACGTGGCCGGAGGTGCCCCCCTTGTGCCAGAGCCGGTTGCGACTGCGGCTGAAATAATGGGCCTCACCGGTTTTCAAGGTCTCGATCCAGGCCGCTTCATTCATGAAGGCCAGCATCAGCACCTCGCCGCTGGCCGCGTCCTGGGCGATGGCGGGCACCAGGCCCCCCATTTTGGCGAAGTTGGGTATCTCCGTGCTTTTCATATTCGACGAAATTAACCTTTTTACCTTGAATCTGCAAGGTTGGATGATAATTTTTCCAACAGTCGCTCATTAGCCTTTGGCTCATCCGTAAATATGAAAATGTGGCGCCGCCGCCCCCGGCGGCGTGGGAACCGCTACCAGAGAGTGGGTATCCCACATACTCAGGAACTTTTCGGAGCACAGAAAGGCTACCGCCAATGAGCAAAGTCATCTCCTACAGCACCCTGGCCAGACAGCAACAACTCAACTTTCTGAGGCACAAAGTCCGGGAATACCGCGAAAGGGATGATTATCTGCTGCGTCTGCGGAAACTCCTGTTCCAGGTGGAAGCGCAGATGCGCCAGGCCGAGATCCAACAACTGGAAGTCTTCCAGGAAATTGCCGCCCACTTCAAAATCCCTTTGTCTCTGCCCGACCTGGGAGACCGCCTGGGAATGCAGCAGTTTTTCGCGGCCAACCCCTTCCTCCAGGCCTTGCAGGATTATTTCTACGGCCGCCTCAGCGTCGAGGACTGCCTTCAGAGGATCGGCGCCCTCAAGACCAACGAGCCCAGCCCCGCGGCAGAATAAGTACCGCCTCCGAGTAGCAGATCGTCGCAGAGGCGCTCTCCGGGCTGCCTCCCACCCTGACCGGCCACCCCGCTCCGACCAAGATCTTAGGTGCCGCGCAAAAAACTGGCCGGAGGAAGGGAGGACCTCCGGCCAGCCTGTTTTGGCGAAAGGGATGAATCAATCAAGGAGGGGGGATAACCTCAATCGTTCACCTTTCATATACATTATATTGTTTATGCGCAAATAATGCCATATAAATATTTATTGAATTCCCCGCGGCAGCGACGGCTTGCGCCAGAATCCCCCATCAGGCCCCTTCATGATGACCGCAAGCGGAGGATGTGAGCCGAAAGGCCGCCGCCGAAGGATGCCATCGTGACCCAGTCCCGGCGCTCCCCAGTCACTCGCCCGGAAAGACGTACCACCGGCTGATATTAGCCGGGATTATGCGGCACAATTTGATGGATTTATGGCCAACTACTTGATATATCGGATTTAATTAGCAAATCGGAGCGTTCCATAATGCTCGCTAAGGTGAAAGCCGGTGGTTCGGCCCAATAGTGTCCGGCAAGGTTTTTGCTATGAGGCAGGAAGTAGAGATCTAGTTTGAACTTAGGCATGCCCACTAGCTAATCATTTCATGGAATTTACAAGCTTTGTCCCTTTCCGCCCTTTGGGGTGTATAGACCGGGGGGGAGCGGCCAGGGTAAGGGGCGTATGGACCGTCTTGTAGAGGCGCACTCATGTGTGCACCCCCCATGAAATGGTGGGGCGGTAGGGGCGGATTTTAAACCCGCCCCTACGCAAAACAGGAATAGATTTTTAAGGAATTAGTGGGCAGTGCCCATCCTACATTAACTGTATGAGACAACTCTTAACGATGCTCAATGCCATGCTGAAAAACCCTCAACCCCGACTCCTGTTCATTGACATAATTTCCTTGACAAAATGAAACTAAAAAATAATAACATTCTTACATTGAGTTATCCATTATGCCAAAGAGAAAGGAGAATTTCCATGGCCACTGAAATTTTGAAATTAACGGCAGAGGTAGTCATTTCCCATGCATCTATGACCGAATTATCTACCCAGGAATTAGTCGAAGAAATTAAAGAGATCTACGGCGTCTTGTCTTCTCTGGAATCCTGTGTGGCGCCAGAGATCATGGCTTCTGAAAAAGCTCCAGAAGCCGAAGTGGTGAAGAAACCGTCGATACCTTTGAAAGACATCGTTACAGATAAATTTGTGGTCTGTCTCGAGTGTGGCAAAAAATGTCGAACTTTGAAAGCGCATATCAAGAAAGCCCATGGATTATTGCCAAAAGAATACCTTAAACAATTTGGGCTTGATCCGAAAAAATTTCCTCTGGTGTGCAAGGAGTATTCGGCAAAGCGGAGTCAGATGGCCAAAGACAGAGGATTTGGAAAAGAGGGAGGGAGGAAGAAGGCGGGGGCTTAAGTAAACGTTCCGATACCTGGCTCCTTAAAACGACTGTCAAATCTTAGGAATGATGGCGCTAGAAGGCCTCATTCCTGAGATAATGGAACATTTTCGGGGTTAAACTCGGAAAGAGGGCACTGCTTTCACAAGGATTAAATTTCTTCTTCTCTAATGCAACTTCTTGCATGCAGACCATATATCTGCTGCTTTTGCAGGAATTCCCTTATGACCAGCCCCCCGGCAGTTATACAGGTTTTAAGTTAGGATGGGGGTTAAGTCAAGCCAGAGATCCTGGCGCTGCTGTGCTGCGCCAGGATCTTCGGGCATCATCTGGATGGCCTCGGGTGCGGGTGGCTATAATCCAAGGCATTGTGAGGCCTTACCGTATGGTATTCCCGCCGCCAGCGCTCTATCAGGATCTGGGCATCCTTCAGGGTATAGAAAATCTCCCATCAGGCCATCGAGAATTCCCTGGGTTTCCCCTGACGCATCCAGGTGGGTGAGGCTTTTAGGATTCGCCGACCGGCTAAACGGCCGCCGCGGAACTCTCTTGGCCTTCCACCTGGACACTGAAGGTCCGCAAGATATGGTCCACCACCAGGGTGGTGAGCACGTTGCCCCCTTCCCGCCGGGTGGAGATGACCTCGATGTAATGGGGCACCCCGTATTCGTCGGTGAAGCTGAGGTGTTCGCCATCCTTGAAGCCGCCCCGGCGAAACCAGGCCTCCGGCGGCAACAGCCAGGTCTTGCCGTATTTGGCCTCGAACTTGAAATACGATATGGCATCAAAGGGAAACAACAGATAAAGGGCCAGATCCTCCAAGGAGGCCGGACGTCCCAATTCCTTCTCTAAGGAGAGTCGCTCCCGCTCCAGTTGGGGTTCCGGCAGGGGAACCAGGCCTCGCTCCTCCGCCAGGATCTGCCGCCACTTCTTGCCGTCATGGCGCTGGTACTCCAGGACTTTTTCATAGATCCAGGGCTCCGGCTCATAGAAAGGCAGCGGCCCGTAGCGACCCAGGAGCAGGTTCTTCAAGTCCAGGGAGGGCCGCTGGTACCGGCCGTGGAGGACGTTATGCACCGCGGTGGTCCAGAGGATAGTGGAGCCCGGGGTCACCGCCCACCAGTTCCCCAGCTCCACCTGAACCCGGGCCAGCTCTTCCAGGATCTCGGGGGTTCGCTCCAGGAAACCGCCCTTGTCCGCCAGTTCAAAGACGCTGGTCAGCGCCCCGCCGGTGAGTTTGTAATAGGCCACGGTGGGGTCGTGGCCCCGGAAAGGGCTCTCAAAGGGCTCATAGATCTTTCGTTCCTGGCGCAGCAGGTTGGAAGACTTGATGAGGGAGGGGAGGTCCACTCCCACGGCCTTCTTGTTATAGTCCTCCAGGGCCTGGATCAGGGTGAGAGCCGGCGCCTGGCCGTAGATGGCGCCGTAACCGTGGTCCGCCACATCCACCAGCTTCACCCCCGCCAGAATGGCGGCGCTCATGCGGCCGATGTCGTTGCCGTCGGTGTTGCAGCCGTGGTAATGTAGGATGGTGCCCGGAAAGGCCTGGCTCAGGGCCGCCACCAGCCCGCCCAGGCGCTTGGGAGTCCCCAATCCGGCGTAATTCTTGATGGAGACGATAACGTCCGGGCCGGTGACCTCCAGGATCTCCCGCACCTTGGCCACATAGTAGGCGTCGGTGTGCTCCTTGCCGGTGGAGAAGCAGATGCTGGGCATCAGCAGCCGCCCGGCCCGTTGCACCTCTTCGAAGACCGGGATCAGGTTGGGCACATGGTTGAGGAAATCATAGACCCGCCAAACGTCCACGTAGCGGGCAAACTCCCGGACCACCAGGCGGATGACCTTTTCCGGATAAGGGCGATAGCCGAAGAGGGCAGCCCCCCGCACCACCGTCTGCAACAGGGTCCCGGGCATGGCCTTGCGGATGATGCGCAACCGCTGGAAGGGGTTCACCTGGCGCCGCATCAGGTCCACGTGCACCGAGGCGCCGCCGCTCACCTCCACCGAGAAAAAACCGG
>JBEKDQ010000163.1:0-5923 GCA_050014275.1 Desulfobaccales bacterium
CGCCGATGGTGCAGAAGTCGGCGCTGGACGGGTCCGGCGGGTAGTAGAGGCCCTGGGCCGCCACCGCGGCCTTGAGTCTTCCCAGGACCACTCCGGGCTCCACCACTGCCACCAGGTCGGCGGGGGCGATCTCCAGGATGCGATTCAGGCGGGTGAGGACCAGGACCACGCCGCCGGCTATGGGCACGGCGCCGCCGCTGCGGCCGCTGCCCGCCCCCCGGGGAGTGACCGGGAAGCGATGCTCGTTGGCCAGGCGCAAGATTTGGGAGATCTCCGCCGCCGAGCCGGGAAAGACTACGGCCTCAGGCATCCGGGCCTGGTCGGTGGCGTCATAGGCGTAGGTCCAGCAGTCCTCCGGGGCGGTGAGAAGATGCTCCGGGCCGACTAACGCGGCGATCTCTTTAATTAGCAAAGCTCGCATGATGATGGTTTTCGGTTTTCAGTTTTCGGTTAAAGAATTTGGAGCAGGCGTCCTCGCTGGCTCTCGTTATAGGGCGGCCTCTGGCCGCCGCAATTCTTCAACAAAGAACAAGCATTTATTCTACCTACACAATTTAATGGCGGGCAGTAAAAAAGTGGGATGGGCACTGGTCTCCATGATCTTTTCCCAGTGGCACAGGCTTCCAGCCTGTGACCTTTCACCGGCCAGAGGCCGGCGCCACCAGGGACCTGTAGGGTGCGCTCGGCGTACCATACAGGACTATAACTCTGCATCTTGTGCTACATAGCCTATTTTCTTGGCAAATGCCAGGTTGATTAATCCGAGTTTAGCAGGTATGCAAACAAATCCTGCCAGTAATGGCCAAAGCAATGCAAGGACTTCGGGAATGTAGTTGCCATGCATAACAAGATAAATTGTGGCACCGATTGCTGCTGGCCACGTGAGCCAGCCCACAAAGATGGCTCCGGCATTAGCAATCTGGGGATTCACATATGAATACCGAATAGATGCCCATAAAATATCTAAAACAAGGATCCCAGCAAGTACATAAGGCCACCAAAAGAAAATAAAAATAATGGGAGCAAGAGGCTGAGAAATAAATGAAGGCCAGTTAGCCCATTCGACAGCGCGCAGAAAGAGCCAACGCTGAAGCTCAGGTTCTGTGAATTCAATTACCATAATTCCACACCCTTAAAATCTATAAAGATATGTAATAATCTTCTGGTTCCTAAACTGAGGCTTCGTGAGGAGATTAAATTATATGCTATTTCTATCAATTGAAAAAACCTTGATTTAGGTCTTGAATAAACTCCGATGCCCAGGCTGAACCATGTCCTGCTTTGTATTTTTTATGCTTACCAGTCGATTTACGTTCTACCGTGACATAGCCCTTAATTGCATATTCTTTACTATGGATAGGTTCTCTTTGACTGGTGAGCTCAAAATCCGAGAGATTAAACCCCTTTGACAAAATCGCTTGATCAAAATCCTCTTTTTCGGATTCTAGAATCATCCTTTATCTCCTTATCAATCTGATAGTTCTTTATATACACATCTGGGATTGAGGCCTAGATATTTCAAGATATTACACTGGCTGAGCAGAAGGCCTAGGGAAAGATCAGGGGCTAAGCCCCTGGCCTCCTCCCCAATATCCTACAACAGATTCTTCTCCGCCAGGCTGAAGTAGCCATGGCGGCTGATGATCAGGTGGTCGTGCACCGTCAGGTTGAGGGACCGGGAGGCCTTCACCAGGGAGCGGGTCAGTTCCTGGTCCGCCACCGAAGGCGTCAGGTTGCCGCTCGGGTGGTTGTGCACCAGGATCAGACCGCTGGCCTTGTGTTTCAGGGCCAGCTCCAGGACCTTGCGGGGATAGACCACCGTCTGGTTCACGGTGCCCTCCTGGACGATCTCTTCGGCGATGATTTCGTTCTGGCTGTTGAGGAAGACCACCCGGAACTGCTCATCCGGGAGGCCGCCCATGGCGGTGCGGCAGTAGTCCACCAGAGCCGAAAGGGAGGAAATGCGGGGCCGCTCCAGAACCTCTTCCTTCAAATAGTATTCGGCGCAGGCCTTCACCAGCCGGATAAGGGTGGCGGAGTAGTCCCGCACCCCCTGGACCTCCATCAAGGCCTCGGGAGTGGCGTCCAACACCCGGGTAAAAGAGCCGAAGTGCTGGATTAACTGCTTGGCCAGGGGCTTGACGTCGGAATAGGGGATGGCGAAGGTGAGCAGCAGTTCCAGCAGCTCGTAATCCTGCAAAGCCCGGGAGCCGCCCTGGAGAAAGCGATTTCTCAGGCGCTGCCGGTGCCCATGGTAATGGGGTTTGTCGCTTTTTTCGTTTTTTCCGGTAGGGTCCTTCATTTGCCGACGGAATCTTTTTTAAAGGGTTGGATGGATGCCCTGTGCCGATCTCATCTCCGGAGTTAACCGATCTTGGCTCAGTAGTGTCCGGCAAGGTTTTTGCTCTATGAGGCAGGCAGTAGAGAATTGTTTGAACTTAGGCATGCCACTAGCTAATCAATTCATGGAATTTACAAGCTATTTACCTCTCCCCCCTCGGGGGGGAGAGGGCAGGGTGAGGGGGGGGGTATGGAACAGCCGATGAAGCCACCCCTCACCCGGTGTCGTCCCCTCGCAGGGGAGAGGGGATTTAGTTGCTCGGTATAATATTCGGTATAATATATTGATATCACTGAAATTACAAAGCTCTAGAGTTTAACTGCGAGATAATGTGATCTTCTCCACGCAATTTTGTTGCCGGACACTACCAATCTTGCCGGGCACATCTCCCTGTGCCCGGGTCTGTAGGGGGGGTTTTAAACCCACCCCTACACGTAACAATATTGCCTCGGCATTTCTCCCTTTGCCCGCTAATAGCTTTTCTAATGGATTTTTCCATTTTGCGCAAATAGAAAACCGCGTGTTTAGGGACAGACACTATTTTTCCAAGTTCTTCCCCGGAGAAAGGCTGGACACCGTGCCGGAGCCGGCGACCCGGTCCCAAAGCAGTTTCCTCTTGTCCCGTAGCTGAACAGCTATCGACAGAAAAGCCTGGCTTGACAGAGTCGGGCTTATTTATTACGTTGAGCTAGAAGAGAAATGTAGCCTCCCATGAATGAGGCCGACCCATGGAAAAAGGGATAGATAAAGATTTATTCGGTAAGTTCAAGGCCGTGGCCCAAGGTCCGGACGCCGATTTGCTGAGAGAGTTCCTGGACATTCTCTATTACCGGCACGAGGACATGGATACCGAGCCGCTTAGTCCGCAAGGGCAAACGGCATTGCAAGAAGGCCGGGAGGCGCTGCGGCGGGGCGATAAGTCATATTTTACCCCTTGGGAGGAAGTGAAAAAGGAACTTGGCTTATGAGTTATGGGCTGGGGCTTAGCCCCTCAAGCCAAGAAGACACTGAAACTCCTCGATAAAGCTACTATTAAGGGGGAATAGACGCCTTAACCGGTTTAACCGGGCATTTGCAAGACCCTCATGTATTTTCCATTGAACCTCGTGGCAAAGCCTATCGCAGATTTTGATCGGTGCATGGTGGCCATGCCGCAGAAGGCAGGGGCTCGAAGGGGCGGGGGATTTAAGACAAATCAGAGATCGGTGGGATCATCCGATAAATGGTTGAGGGCCGTCAGACAATAGGTCCGCCGGTCCTGCCACTTCACTTCATCCACCACCCCCAGATCGAATAACTCCCGGGACGCCTCGCCGGGGATGGGGTCATCCCCCCGCGGCTCAGTTGGTACATCCGGTTAATTTCCCGCACCGCATCCCGCAGGATCTTTTTCCTGGTTAGTCTAAGGGGAACCAAATCTCCCCTGGCGAGTTCCTTTGCCAGTAAGCTGCCTCCCATCCCCTTAATATGGGATTGGCAGGGGAGTTTGAGGGGAGGGTGGAGACCCTTACGAAAATCCAAAAAATACAAAAAATACGAAAAAGGCGAAAAACGTCCCCGGCCCTCCCTCAAATTCTTTCTATCAATGCTCTTCGCCGGCGGCGGCTTCCAGTTTGCGGCGCATGTCCATGTCCATGAGCACCCGTTCCCGGGCCTTATCGATGCCCAGCGCCTTCCGTTTCAGGTCGATGTGGGCGATCATCTTCCTGGCCGCCAGGAGCGGATCCATCTCGAAGTCCCACTTGCCGCCGTATTCTTCTTCAAATCCCTTGAAGAGGTAATCGGTGAGGAGCTCCGAGCCCGTGGTGGGCCAGGTGACCCCGAAGACGGTGTAGACCCCCGAGGCCACGAAGTACTGGCCGATGGCGATGGCCTTCTCGCTCATCCACTCCGGGGCCGCCCCCGCCGCGGGCAGGTCGCTGATGTCGCTGCCCAGGCCGCCGGCCTTGACGCAGGCGGTAGCCGCCATCAGGATGCGGGAGTTGTCCACGCAGGCCCCCATGTGCAGCACCGGCGGGATGCCTACCGTCTCGCAGACCTCCGCCAGCCCCGGCCCGCAATACTTGGAAGCCGCTTCCGGGGTCATCAGGCCGTATTTGCCCGCGGCCATGGCGGCGCAGCCGGTGGAGAGCACGATGACGTCGTTCTTCAACAGTTCTTTGATCATCTCCAGGTGCGAGTTGTCCTGGGTGGTGCGGCAATTGTTGCAGCCCACCACCCCGGCCACCCCCCGCACCCGGCCGTTGATGATGTTGTCGTTCAGGGTGTAATAGGAACCGCGGATGGAGCCCCCCAACAGGTACTGGATGGTCTCGTAGCTGAAGCCCACCACGGTGGGGGAGCTGACCGACGGGATCATCACCGGGGCCTTGCGGTTGGGGAAGTTGTCGATGGCCAGGCGGATGATCTTCTTGGCCACGTCCAGGGCGTGGTGCTCGTCGAAGGGGATGTGCTCGGCCAGGGGCATCCTGGCCCGGTCGTCGGTGGTGACGATCTTGGTGTGGTAGCACTTGGCCACGTTCTCCAGGGCCTGCATCTCGCACTGCACGTCCACCACCAGAGCGTCCACCGCGCCGGTGACCACCGCCAGCTCCTGGTGCAGGTAGTTGCCGGCCACCGGCACCCCGTGGCGCATCAGCACCTCGTTGGCCGAGCAGCACATGCCGGCCAGTTGGATGCCCTTGGCGCCCTTGTTCTGGGCGTAAGTAATAAGTTCCGGGTCCTGGGCCGCCACGTAGAGCATCTCCGGCAGCAGCGGCTCATGGCCGTGCATCACCACGTTGACATGGTCCTCCTTCAGCACCCCCAGGTTGATCTCGCCGGCGATGGGCACCGGGCAGCCGAACAAGATGTCCTGCAGGTCGGTGGAGATCATGGAGCCGCCCCAGCCGTCCGCCAGAGCGCAGCGGGTGGATTGCTTTATGAGGTTGCGGTAGTCCTGGTCCACCCCCATGTGGGTGCGGTGCATCAGTTCCACCACCTCGATGTCGATGCCCCGGGGCACAACCCCGTTTTTCCGCCAGATCTCCTGGCGCTTGAGGGGGGCCCGCTTCACACAGTTGATCTCGCCTTCCTGCTGGCCGAATTCCGCCAAAATCTTGTCGGCCAGTTCCTTGGCGATCTCATGCTTATCCCGGGCCTTGGCCTCCTCGCCTTCGCCAAGTGAGATGGCCACCCCCCAGTCCTTGGCCACCCTCTTGAGCTTGGCCACGTCCTTGATCTCATAGCCCGGGGCCTCACCGTGGGCGATCTCTTTGAAGAGCTTGGCCACCCCCCGGGAGTGGTCGCCGTGAGACGCGGTGCCGGCCGCCACCATGCGGGCGAAGTTCCGGGCCACGATGGTCTCGGCGGTGGCGCCGCACAGACCCATGCGCAGCTTCTTCTCCTCGCCGCTCTCGCCCTCTTTCTTCTTGGGAGGCGGCACCCGGCAGGGACCCTGGGCGCAGATGCGGCAACAGGCCCCTTCAACCCCGATGGGACAGGGTTTCATGCTCTTGGCCCGGTCAAAGATCGTCTCTACCCCCTCCGCCTGGGCCTTCTTCAGCATCTCCTGAGCCGCCACGTCCACGGATAGTTTTTCCA
>JBEKDQ010000164.1:0-5888 GCA_050014275.1 Desulfobaccales bacterium
CCGCCGGCCAGGAGAAGACGCCGGTGCGCCTGCCCTCCATGCCCTCGGCCCTCTTTATCCCGGCAGCCCTGGGGGATAAGGCCGCCCTGGGCTTTGCGGACCAGTACCTGCAGAACCTCTCCCCCCCTTTCTCTCCGGAGGAGACGGCCGGGTTCAATGGCCGGTTACAGGAGGTGACCGCGGACCTAGAAAAGATCAAGGACCCGGAATGGTTCAGTTCCATGGGTGGCGCCTGGTTGAAGCTGCTGGGCACCCTGACGTCCTCCTACGGGCGGGGCTACCCGCTCTACATGCAGGACCGGCTCTTTCCGGTTAAACAGGTGGAAAGCTTCCTGGGTTCGTACGCCGAACTCAAGCATGACACCCTGCTGTACGCCAAGCAAAATTACGCCGAAATGGGCGGCGGCGGGGGTGAAGGCACCCCGCCCCCGGTGCCCAAAGGGTTTGTGGAACCCAACCTGCCCTTCTGGGAAACCCTGGGGCGGCTGGTAGCCTACGTTGAAGCCGGCTATAGAAATTACGGGGTTTTTAAAAAGGAACTGGAGGAGTACGGCCGCCTTAACCGCTTTAATGAGGATGTAGCCTTCTACGCCTCTCTGGCCGCCAAAGAGCTTCAGGGGGTCCCCTTAACCGAGGAAGAATATGAAAAACTGCGGCTCTCTCAGCTCTCCTACATGGCCGAGCCTCAGGACATTAACGTAATCTTGGAGGAAAAGGATATGCGCGCCGGCCTGATCGCCGACGTGCATACTGACGCATTGCAGCGGCAGATCCAATATGAAGCTACCGGCGAGCCTTACATCATGCTGGTCCTGCTGGGCAATGAGGGCGTCGAGCGCCTGGCCGTGGGCGTAGCCTTCAACCATTACGAGTTTGCCGGGCCTCTGGATATCCGTTACCGCGACGCCGATTGGCAGGGCCGGGTATACGAACACCGCGGCGGCCTGCCGGAGAAGAACTTCTGGTATCGCAGCCTGCTGATTAAATAGATGCGCCCATTCGCCTTAATCGCGCTGGTCCTGCTGCTGGTCGCCCCTTGTTCCGGTCCAGATCAGCCCCCGAGGAAAGAGGCCTTCCCTCCTCTTTTCCCCGACCGGGAGCTGTTTCTGGCCGCTATCGGCCAATGCCGGGTAAAACCATTACCCCAGAAAATCAGCGGCCTCACCGTTCCCCATCATCTCCTGGCCGCGGACCTCCTGGCCGGAGCCTTCGCCCGGGTTCAGGGCCAGGGTTACCGTCGGATCATCATCCTCAGTCCGGACCATTTCTCCCGGAGTCGAAGCCCCTTCGCCGTTACCCGGAGAGACTTTGAAACCGCCTTGGGACGCCTCACCACCGACCGCTCAGCGGTGAACCGCCTGCTGGCCAACCCCCTGGTGACCGAGTCCTCCCTCTTTTCCCATGAGCACGGGGTCCAGGCGCTCCTGCCCTTTATCGCCCATTATTGCCCTGGGGCCCTGATCCTCCCCATTGCCCTCCGCCACTCCAGCCAACCGGCGGATTGGGAGGCCCTGGCCCAGAGCCTGGTGCCCCTTCTCGGTCCGGACACCCTCCTGGTGCAGAGCACGGATTTCTCCCATTACCTCTCCCACCAGGAGGCTCGGCGCCGGGACCAGGAAACCCTGCGGGTCCTGAGCGGAGGCGACCCCCGGGAGATCCTGAGTCTTAGGGAACCGGACCACCTGGACTCTCGGGGTTGCCAGTATCTGCAACTACTTCTGCAGCGGCAGGTCTTTGGGGCCGGGCCCACGGTCATTGCCAACCGCAATTCCCAGGAGTACACGCTCGAGCCGGTAAAAAAAACTACCAGCTATATCGTCCAGCTTTACAGCGCTGAGCCGTTGCCTATAGAGGGGGTCCAGTCCTATTTCTTCGGGGGGGACACCTTTTTCGGGCGTCAGGTGGCGACCAGGCTGGCGATCCCGGAAAGCCGGGAAGCCCTGCAGAGGCAAGTTCTGCGGATTATCGGGGGACAACCCTTGATCCTCAACCTGGAAGGGGTGCTTCAGGAGAAATGTCCGGAGGCGCCCGGTCCTTATACCCTGTGCATGGAAAGCTCTCTGGCTCTGCCCCTGTTATCGGGCTTCCACGTCCGGGCCGTGAGCCTGGCCAACAACCACAGCTTTGATCTTGGAGAGGACGCCTACCGGGCAATGCGCCGGCATCTGGTCGAGCAGGGCCTTGCCTGTCTGGAAAACCACCGGGTCCTGGACCTGGGCGCCTTTTACCTGGCCGGTTTTACCGATGTGGACAATCAGAGCGCCGAGAAGATCGCCCGGCTTACCCGGCAAGACCTGGAAGGCCTGGACGGCTTGAAGAGAGACAAACCCCTGTTCGCCTTGATCCATTGGGGCCGGGAATTTGCCGACGCAGCAGGCCCCCGGGAGCAGGCCCTGGCCTCTCTCCTGGAAGAAAAGGGCGTGGAAGTCGTGATCGGCTGCCATTCCCACCGCGCCGGCCACTTGGAAGGGACTCTGAGGTCATGCCGGATCTTTTCCTTGGGGAATTTTCTTTTCGACCAGGAAAGCCCGCGAGTCTCCGGGATGCTCCTGGAAGCCGTTTTTTTCCCTCAAGGCACCTACTTCCTCAAGGTGCACCCTCTTAACAACCTGTTCACGTTCCTGGGGAAATCTGGTTAAGTGGATCAGGTAAGCAGGACAACGCCTGTGGCTTGCGTCACTGGGGCGATTTCGAAAAATTTTCCCCTGTAGCATTGCCAGGGACTTATCAGGAATCTAAAAACTTCCCGACCCCTGCGTCCACTATGCACCAACCGCTCGTCGCGGCCCCGCCACCGGCGCCGCCACCAGCCTGAAGGATTTTCGGCCCCAAGACCAAAACCCGCGGTGGGACTCCTACCGCCCCCCCCATAGTCAATGCTTTGTCCGCCAAATTTTTCATAATTCCTTTTTTCAGCCCCCCTGCTCGGGCCGTGGTGGGGCTGTAAGTGGTCCTAAGTAGCCTAGATTTATCTTTCCGGAGGAAGGGCTGAGGAGGCTTCGGCGAGAATGCCGGTGACTTCCTTTCCTCGGGAAAAATGATCGCCCCAGAGATTTTTCAATTATTCGAGAAGATTACCAACCCGAATTCCATTTGCAAAGGCTTTCCGATATACGAACCATATGGAAAGATTAGCGGAAGGGCGTATAGTGGCAAGTTATCTGCGAGCTTCACTTCCTTATTCCTTTCCGGGTGCAGCCGATCAGACCGGTAGACCACATGACTGCCGAAAAGTGGGAGGATTACAGAGCCTTTAGGGCCATGGGCTTGCTTAAAGAGTGGCGCAGGAAATGGGCGGCCTATTTGCCGAGTTAAGGTGTCTAACGGCAAGGGTTTTTGGACAAGAGCCGGGGTGTGCTCAAAGAGTTTTTCAGGGTATTCCCGGATCGAATCCGGTGGGAGGGGGAGAAGTAAGCCAGCCCCAAGTTCTTCATGCAGGTATTAATGTCACCGGCTTGCAGTTGCGGAGGCCCGTTCCATCCTAGAAAAGCAGCCTTTTTTGAGAAATGCAACAACAAGATCTATTTGCCCTTTACCCATAAGCGCGGGGGCATGACCTGCACCAGCAACCTTAACAAGCATTGCTTTGGGGCCGCGCTTTGTCATTGCCTCTGCCGTTGCGTTGCTTAGAATATCTGATTTTTCTCCCTTCAGCACCAGAACAGGACAGATAATTTTTTCATAGAGGCTCCAAAGATCCAGGTCCTTTGCAACAGCTTTGAAATTGATCGAAATGGCCGGATCATATGCTAATGTCAAGTTACCGTCCGGCAAAGCCCACGTTCCGTGTTTGGCCATGTGTCGCCAATCTTTGTCGCTCAGCTTGCCGAATGGCGCGTATATTTCGCGCATATAAATTTCGGCTTCATACAGATGGGCAAAAGACGTTTTGTTGCCAACATAGTCCGCAATACGCTTGATCGACTCTTGCGAAACAAAAGGCCCAATGTCGTTAAGGACTAGCCGCCGGATGGGAGAGTCAGGCTTGGTGGCCAGCATCATGCCGATTATCCCACCCATGGATGTGCCGACCCAATCTACCTGTGGCGCGCCGATGTGCCTGAGCAAAGCGGTCATATCGGCGACATATTGGGGGTAGCTATAGAGAGAAGGGTCTTCGCTCAGCCTATCGCTTTTTCCCCGTCCGACGATGTCGGGGCAGTAAACTTGGCGTTCCTTTGCAGGGCTTTCGCAAGGGGGTCAAAAGCATGCCCATTACCAGTCAGGCCGTGCACGCAAATGACGGGTATGTCATTGGAGCGTTTGCCCCATACTGTATAGGAAACACGGTGAGACCCGAGCGGGCTTGTACATGTTAAAAATTTAGTTTTCATATCGGATTCAATATTACATTGAGCCCTTGAAATGCCCTGGAAAAATTACTTTCATATACAGTTAAGAGGCCCGGGTGCGCAAGGGCCGTGGCGTCCATAGGTCAGCACCAATCATCAGCTTGCGCACCGCCTCGACGGACAGGTTGACCTGGTGCAGCTCCATTAGCTTCTCGTAAGCGAGCGTCACTCGGGTAGTGGTATTCTGGGATACTGAGCCAGTCTAACCACATCAAGAGAGGAGGCGGCGGGGACGGCGGCGGGTTAACGGAAAGAGGTTACGAAAAGAAACCCCGTAACAGGGATACTGTCAAATCAAGTCTGATTCAGGACATATGATGGGAGCAATCTTGGCCATTATGGTCCCAAAATAGTTTTTTGTACCTCTTTCTCTGGAAAAAATCCTCCTCCAAAGTTTCTGTTCTTGAAGCCGAGTCCTCTCGTCGACAGCGATGATAGCACAAATTTCACTGAATAAAGGAATCTCTTTTACGTTTAAACCTTTCCCTTTATCATGAACCGTCAAAGAAACAAGATGATCGTGGTTTTTTTAATAACCCTGAGAAATTATTAGTTGGGAATGCCTGATTATATTGGTCAAGCATTCTTGGAGGATTCGATGGAGTTCCTTTTCCACGATACCCTACGCCCTTGGCGGGCTTACGACGGCTTCACCATCCAGAACGACGCTCCCGTCCTGATTCGTACAAGTGGTCTTCAGCCTCACGTGTTTCTTTTCCTTAATGATCTCGAGTACCTCCACCCGCGCCGTGATGGTATCCCCGATTCTAACAGGCGCCTTGAAGTTAAGCTCCTGGCGCAGGTAAATGGTCCCCGGGCCGGGCAGTTTCATAGCAATGACGTTTGATATGAAGCCGGCAGGAAGAAGGCCGTGGGCAATCCTGGTTTTAAAGAAAGTGGTCCGGGCATAGGCTTCGTTGATGTGTACCGGATTCATATCCCCGGTCACTCCTGCAAACATGTAAATATCCGATTCAGAGATAGTCTTCGAAAATTCCGCCGACTCCCCGACCTCAAGTTCATTGATCGCTTTGCCTTTCATCGATGAAAACACCTTCTTTGATTAACCGAGATTATGCGGCAGCCTTGGCCACCGCAGTTTAAAATTGGTTTTTGGGACCTCTTTGCCCGGGGAAAATCCCCGAAGGTTTCTGTTCTTGGAGCCGAATCCTCTCATCAAGCCGCATGATAGCACAAGTTTCCTTGATAAAATACTTTTTCCCTGAATTTTTGGCATACCTTACGCTCAGAACCCAGAAACCTCAATGCCATGGAGCTTAAGGACCCCAGGCCAGCACTGATCGGTAGTGGTAGGACAGGGGGAAACCGAGGCCACATGCACATAGCACCAATAGAAGGTGACTGCTATAACGCGCTCTCCAAAAGGATTTGGAAAGATTTCGTTATCCAGATCATGAACTAAACGCTTCGCGTGGATGGTAGTCCACCCGCTTGCATTGATCCAGCCGTCCCGACGACCGCAGTCCTTCCAGAATCAAAATCTTATCTCCTTATTTCCTCGTATACCCAGATAGT
>JBEKDQ010000165.1:0-5854 GCA_050014275.1 Desulfobaccales bacterium
ATCGTCACCGCGCATAATCGCTGCCTCCAGATAACATATTGTTATAATTAACTATAGCACCTTCATAGTCTCATTGACAGCGATTTTTTGCGGTTCTTAACAAAAGAGTTTTTCAACAGCCTGCTAAATCATAGGAGGTTATATATGGGTAGATCATTATTAAAAAGTAGAGTAAGATTCTTGGCTATGTTAATTTCATTTGTTGCTTTATTCGGTTGTTCACCAAATCTGCCCTTTCTACCGACTAAATCAGCAGAGGTGGGGCCGCTTAAAGTAGAAGGTAATAAGTTAATCTCTGATGATGATCTTGTGGGGCATATAAAACCCGGTACCACGACAAAAGAAGAAGTCGCTTCTTTAATTGGTAGCCCGAAAACTATTGAAATAGATAAGTTAAATGGGGGTACGCATTGGGCATATCAATATTTTGAAATATACTCTTATTCCCCCTTTTACTTTAAACAGGTTGTGTTATTTCTATGGTTTAACGATAAAGGGGTTCTTAAACCTAAGCCAGATGGCATGGTGAGATTTAAGACTACAGGCATGGGGGATAAGCAGACGACGACTCGTGATTAAGTTAATCTTTAAAATCCCCTTACCAGTATTAGGAAGGAAAATTTTCCGCCCCACCAATCGGCCAGCCGCCTTGGGCTTCGATGGCGGCTTCAATCTCTCCCATGAGGTGGATGGTTTCGGCCAGGGCCACAATAACCTTTTGATAATGATGAAGGTCTTCACAGGAGAGGGGCCGGAAAATGGTGTGGTTTTCGACCTGCGCACGTATAAGTTAAAGATTTACCCCAAACAGGGGCATGTCTTTCCTCAAGGCACCCCGTGAACTTTACTATCCCTTGCAACCCCCTTGAGTTTATTCCTTTTTAGGCGGAGGCCCTGCCGGAGGCTCTTTTGTAGGTAGAGGTTCGGCCGGGGGCTTCTTTGGTGGGGGAGGCACATCAAAGGTTTTTTCCAGAGGTAGCCCATCCTTTTCGTCTGACATAAAATCTCCTTTTACACCAGTCTGAAGGTTACTCCTTTTTAGACGGTGGCTTTGCCGGAGGCTCTTTTGGAGGCAAAGGTTCCCTCGGGGGCTTCTTTGGTGGTGGAGGAACATCAAAGCTCTCTCTAAAGGGTATCTCCTTATCTCTTGTTGGCATCATAATCTCCTTTTTATTTATAAATTTATAAAGCTAAAATAAATTAATGATGCTGCTCCAATTAGGAAAGATAGTATAGACATTATATTTAAAAACCTTATCCAGACATTATATTTATTCTTTATTTCATTGCTGTCATAATAATAAGCCTCTAATACCTTTATCCCTTCTGATGTAGCATATTGGCTAAGCAAATACGATATTAAAATCAAGATTGCAGACATGCCGAACCCAATCCATGCAATTAATATATATTTCTTGCTATATGGTTCAATCTTAGGGAAAACCTGTTTAACAAAATTTACTGAAAAACCAAGAGCACCCGCAGAAAGAGTTAATATTGCCTTGGCAAAAGATGTAGCCCCTTGTAACTTTGCATTAGTTAAGAAATTCCTTTCATTAATATAAGTATCGTATTCTTTTTCAGTAATTTCTTTATTTCTGTTCATAAAGCCCCCCCTTCATCACAGACCTCAATGAATCTAATCAACAAATCGGCCAGCCTCCGTGGGCTTCAATTAAGCTGTCAATCTCTCTCATAAGGCGGATGGATTCGGATAAGGCCACAATGACCCTTTGATAGTGGTGCAGGTCTTCAAAGCTGAGGGTCCGGCCTTTGCGGTCCTTGAGCCATTTGTGGCAGACCTGATAGCCCCCGATGGTGAAGGCCCACACATCTGGCGGGATACCTTCAAAATATTGCTCTGAGTTGATATAGACCCGCCTGGCACTGTCCTCATAACGCACCCATTCCACTTCCTGGGAACCGGAGACATGGAACCGGGTAATAAGGGTTTCCAAGCGGGGGGACTCCATCAGGTGAAGGGAAACCAATTCCGCCCCCAGGCCCACCAGGACCTTAAAGAGGGCCTTGTTGCCGGTCAAGGGCAGGCGGGGAAAGTCACCTTTTAGAAACTCTGAGTAACGTTGCCGGTAAGTGGGGGAGTGGAAGACGGCGTAGGCATAGGAAAATGCATCTTCCGGGCCGTAATTAGCTTGCAAATCGCCGCACCCTTCTGGCGTGAAGGCAAGCCCCAGCCGCCCAGAAAAATCCTCAATGAATCTGGGGTTGATATTTGGGGTCTTATCACCTCCCGTGAACATGCCCTGGGGGTAAAGGTAAACCGGGAAAAGGTAGTTGGCTTCCTTCAAGGAGACTGTATGATTCTGGATAATGAACCCACTACAAAAAACATGTTCCCAACTTCCGACTTCTACTGAACGAGAAGCGCATAAAGCAATATTTGGCCCTGCCAACATGTGACGCATAATCTCTGGCCGTGGTCTGCACATGAAGCCGCTGGATTGCCCCGTGTAGTAGGTAGATCGAACATCAAAGGGCCGGTAAAGGATCGGCACAACCTTTTTATAGTCAAGTCCGCTTTTGGTTAAGTCTGCTTGGGCTGATTTCACCTTCCAATCTTGAACATCATCCCCCAGATTGTATTTTTCACGGGCCTTTTCTTCTGGCAATCTGGCGAAGTCTTGGACAGTTACCCAAACATCGTCTTGCGAAAATCTAATAGCGAAGTGGTCACGGGAGGTACAAAGGCCCACACCGCCAAGAGGAAGAATCTCGTTTAATCGCCAGCCCGTATCATACTCCGCCCGCAGATCAACCGCCTGGGGCACAAAGAGGTAAAATGGCGGACAAGGTTGAAGCTCCTGCCAAGGGGTGTTATCTACCCCCATTTCGGCCAGGTTTTTATACTTCCCATCCCGAAGCCCCCACAGGTCAGCATAATATACACGGGCGAGGCCAAGGTTGCCGGGGGTCTTGGCGAAGATACCGATAGCTACCCCCTGCTGAATATCGAAGACATTTTCATCTTTGGAACCGTTCGGGCAGACCTCTTTCTTTCTGGTGCTGCCGTGGAGGTTCAACAGGTAGATTTCACTAAAGGTCTGCATTAGCTGTTGCCGCATACCCCGGAAGGTGGGGTTGTCCAGATAGCCGTGGTTGGTAATCATGGCAAGGACACCCCGGCCCGTTTGGGTAATGCGCCATTGACCCCACCTGAAAAACTTGACGTAATCATCTTGAAGCATCTTGGGGTTCTTTTCGCCCAAGGGCTTACCGTCAACCTGCTTATAGTCCTCAATCAAACGGCCAATGAAGGTCCGCACGTTTTTTACCGCCCCGGTCAACCCCACTTCCTGGCGCACGCTGGCATTGGCAGAGTGCCCGGCATAGGGCGGATTCCCCAAGACCACCTCTATGGGGTCGTCTTTCTTAATCCGGGCGGCGCTATTGCTTTCCTCAGTAATGAACCCGGCCAGGGGCAAGACCTCAGCTTTCTTAAACCCCTCGTCTAAGGTATTGGTGAGATAGACCCCCAGGCGTTGCCCTGGCGGGAAGTCAAAGCCCTTTTCCTGCAAGAGCAACCCCAGTTTGAGGTGAGCTACGGCGTAAGGGGCCATGAGAAGCTCAAAACCGAATATGCGGGGCAAGAGGCTTTGGGAGACGTAAGAGGCCCAGCCCCCGGCCTGTCCTTGGGCGCAGAGGGTGTCGTAAATCAGGGCGATAACGCCGTGAAGGAAAGTACCCGTGCCACAGGCCGGGTCAAGAATCAGGGTGTTCCTGTCGGCCAGCCCCCACGGGCGGCCAAAACGATCTTTGAGCAAGTGGTCAATGGCCCTGACAATATAGGACACCACGGGTTCAGGGGTGTAGTAGACCCCCCGGACTTTGCGCTTTTCCGGGTCATAGGCGGCCAGGAAGGTTTCATAGAAATGGACTACCGGGTCTTTCTGCAATGACCCCCGGCCAAAATCGGACATAACCGCTTCCATGTCGGCGGAATTAAGCAGGGCTACCATATCATCGACAACCCAAGACACGGTAGGGGGAACCTCTGGCCCGGCCAGGTGATAAAAGAGCCTCTTAAGAAAGGGGTTTGTCTCAGGAAGTAACCCGGCTGCGGTATCCCGGCGCAAGTCCTGGCCTGTCCCTACGCTCACCTTGGCGGCAAACAGACCATAGGTGAGGGTTTGGGCGTACATATCAGAAAATTGCTCTGGGGAGAGATTGGGAACCAGGGTCTTTTCAAAGGCGGCAAGCCAGCCCTTAAGCGTCCCCGTGTCCGGCTCCATTTCCAGGGTCTTGAGGGCGGCATTGTGCATTAAACCGGCTAACTTCGCCATTCTCAGGGCGAGTTCCTTGGCCGCGCCGATGGAAGGGAGCTTGAGGGCCAGAAATTGGGCCAGTAGCTCCCCCACGGCGGCCAGGGCCTCTTTCTTGGCCTTGACCCTTCCGTCCCGTTCTACGGTCCCCAAGGAGACCACGGCCCGGCGTTCGCCCTTCACATACCAGCGAAATTCAAGGTAGTCAGTCAGAATGAGGTTAGGCAGGGCTTCCCGATAGCGTTTTAGCTGGGGGCCTTTTTCCTCAGTGTCCAGGTTTATCCCCACGTCCTTGGCTTCCACATACCCCAGGAGCACCGGCCCCTGGTAAACCGCTATATCCGGTTTGCCGCACTCGGTAACTTGCCGGGGTTCATTGGTGGCCGTGAGAAGTTCCCCCAAGGATTCCAAGAGGGTCTTGAGGGCGGGCCTGTGGGTATGCTCTGAGGCGTTCCCCCTGGCCAAATCAGCTTGCAGGGATTGGAGATAAGTTTTAAAGGGGTCTGTCATGCTATACCAATAGGGCAATTAGCCCGGCCTTGCACCTGGCGCTAAAATTTCTTATAGCACAAAACCATGAATAAGGGGCAGAAATGGTCTATGGAAGACCACAAGGAACCTTAAAAACGAGTGCCTGTAGGTTGCAAGCGCTTGCAAAGATGGTCAATGATTAGCAATGGCCTTGAGGGACAGGTGAGGGACAGCTATTGAATGGACCTAATAAGGGGGATTTTTCTGAATGCCAATAACTAAGCTAAATACTTGCTAATACTGGTGCCTGGGGCCGGACTCGAACCGGCACGGAAGTAACTTCCGAGGGATTTTAAGTCCCTTGCGTCTACCCATTCCGCCACCCAGGCATCATCTGTCCAATTTATTATATCAACGGCAAACATTCAAGTTCTTCTGCGGGCTTCCGGGAGCAGGCAGTGGGGAGAAATGGACCCCTGGCTCCGGCCTGCTCCCTCCGCCTTCCTCCTGGAAGCGCAGGCGCAGGCGAGTCACCCGGGCCACCGGATCACAGGCTGGAAGCCTGTGCTTGTAGGGGCGGCGTCTCGCCGCCCTGGGCGGGGAAACCCCGCCCCTACGAAAATGGTGGGCAGTGCCCACCCTACACTACACGGGCGGGCAGGGCCCACCCGGCACAGGAAACTGGCCGGCGAGCACCTTGACAAAGGGGGCCGTCTCGGATTAACTAGAGCGGCAAGACCTTGATTTTTGAGGGTTTCCGGATGGGTCGCCGGCCGCCGCCGCCGGCCCCTGATGGCCTCGCCGAAGGCGGGAGGCCAGTCGGCGGGCGGGACGCCCGCCCCATGCGGGAGCGTGCGAGAGACGCGCCATACGACTAAATGGTGCGCAGTGCGCACCCTACACGGTGGGCGGTGCCCACCCTACAGGCCTTTGACTTTGATTTTGCCTTTCACAGAAAACGGAAAACAGATATTAAGGGGAGCGGAAAAGAGATTAAATTCCCCCTCACCCGGTGTCGTCCCCCATCGGGGGAGAGGGGATAAAGCTGGAACCCCTTTCATGCTCCCGTTAATAACCGATAACCGCATTTTAGGAGGCGATCA
>JBEKDQ010000166.1:0-5844 GCA_050014275.1 Desulfobaccales bacterium
AAGGCGCAGGTCCACCACGGGGTGCTCGGTCTTCAACTCTCGCCAGATCAGGCAAATCAGGGCCACGGCCGAGATGATGGCCAGGCGGGTGATGAAGGCCGAGGAGAACCAGTCCTCCCGCTCGCCCTTGTCCAGGACCACCTGCAAGGCGCCCAGCCCCAGCGCCAGGAGTCCCAGGCCCCAGTAGTCAATACTGCCGGCCCGCCGGCTCCGAATATATTCCGGGTCGAAGATGAACATCCAGGTGAGGAGCACCGAGATGATGCCGATGGGCAGGTTGATGTAAAAGGCCCAGCGCCAGGTGAGGTTGTCAGTCACCCAACCGCCCATGACCGGACCGACAATGGGGGCGATGATCACCCCGATGCCCCAGAGGGCCATGGCCATGCCTCGTTCCTCGACCGGAAAGGTCTCCAGCAGGATGGCCTGGGAGATGGGCTGCAAGGCGCCGCCGCCGAGGCCCTGCATGATGCGGAAGACGATGAGTTCCGGCAGGCTGGTGGCCGCGCCGCACAACATGGAACTGACGGTGAACAGGATCAGGCAGAGGAGCAAAAAGCGCTTGCGCCCGAACAGGGCGGAGAGCCAGCCGGTGATGGGCAGGATGATGGCATTGGAGACCAGGTAGGCGGTGAGCACCCAGGTGGTTTCATCGGCGGAAGAGGCCAGGCTGCCGGCGATGTGGGGCAGGGCCACGTTCACCACCGTGGTGTCCACGATCTCCATGAAGGTGCCAGCCATCACCGCAATGGTGATCAGCCATTTGTTGACATCGGGACGTTGGGGAAAAACAACCGCTGCCATCATCCGCCTTTAATAATTTCCTCTGGGGCTAGCCGAGGCCGCCACATCATGAACACCAAGGGAACCAACAGCAAAAATAAGACCGTGAAGAACCAATAACCGTCGCCAAAGGACAGCGTCATGGCCTGCACTTGCATCTGCAGGAAGGGAGGTTTCCAGGCGGATAGGCTTGGGACCCGGTTTGATCTGGAAGCGGCCATTCACCATCTCCCAAATCCAGCCATAAAACTGCCGCCCAGGACTCCTACGGTTTTGCCGTTAAGAGTCGGGGCCCGGTGCGCTTCCGGGTATCGATGGTGACCTCGGTGGACATGCCCAGGCGCAACGGCTTGCTTTCGGATAAGGGCGGCAGCAACACGATCTTGACGGGAATGCGCTGCACCACCTTCACCCAGTTGCCCGTGGCATTTTCCGGGGGCAGGAGGGAGAAGGCCGAGCCGGTGCCGGACATGATGGAGTCCACCCTCCCCTTGAACTTGACCCCGGGATAGGTGTCCACATTCACCTCTGCTGTCTGGCCGATATATACGTTGGTGAGCTGCGTTTCCTTGTAGTTTGCCTGGATCCAGAGCTGGGGATATTGCAGGGGCACCACCATCATTAAAGGTTGCCCCGGCTGCACCCAGTTGCCAACCTCTACCTGCCTTTTAGTGATATAGCCAGAAATCTTGGCGGTTATCTTGATATACCCCAGATTAAGCCTGGCCTGTTCCAGCCGCGCCTTGGCTTCCTTGATGGCAGGCTGTTTTTCCAGGGGGATGCTGGTGGAGCCGCCGATGGCGGCCAGGGCCTCTTCCAATTCCCGCTTGTACCGGTCCACCAGGGCCTGGTTCACCTGGTAGCGGGTTTCCACATTGTCCAGGGTCTGCTTGGGAACGGTGCGGTGCTCATATAGAGCCGTATAGCGGGCCTTGTCGGTGCCGGCCAACTGGAAATTGGCCTCCGCTCCGGCGAGTTTGGCCCGGGAGGTGGAGACTTTGACATAATTTTGGGCCAGGTCCTGGCGCAAGCGGCCCAGATTGCCCTCGGCTTGGGCCATCGCTGCTTCATAATCCTGGGACTCCAGGGTCAGGAGGACCTGGCCAGGCTCGACAAAATCATTATCATCCACCAACACCTTGGCTACCCTGCCCGGTACCCGGGACGCGACCTCGCCGACATAACCGTACACATAAGCGTCATCAGTGTAGACAAAGATATGCAGGTAATACCAGTAGCCGATGCCTGCTCCTATCATCAAGAGCACCAGCACGATGACGCTAATCCGAACCAAGGGGTTACGGAGCACTCTGGGATTTCTCCTGGGACAGAAGGTTGTTAATGGCCCCCATGGCCCAAAGCAGCTCGGCCTTGGCCATCTGATGGTCGTAAAGGGCGGACCAGTAGTTGACCCGGGTCCGGGTGAGCAGGGTCTGGGCATCGATGACCTCGGTGGCGGTGCCCACCTGCTCTTTATAGCGCTCCTCGTTGAGGCGCCTGTTTTCTTCCGCCTGGGTCACGGCCTTTCCCGTCACCAGGATGCGGGCAGCGCTCTCCTGTACCCTGAGGTAGGCATTCTGCACGTCCAGGCGCACCTGCTCGTCCAGGTCCTTGTGCTGTTCTTGGAGTTGAGTCACCCCCAGTTTGGCCTGGGCCACTTGGGCTTTGGTATCCAGACCGGAGAACAGGGTCCACTGCAGGCCGAAGATGCCGAACCACGAATTATCATGCAGGAGGAAATCGTTCTGTTGATAGTTCTCCCCGGCCTGGGCGTAAATCCGGGGGAAAAATTGGGCCCTGGTCTGGGTCACCACTTTTTCCTGCTGGGTGATGCGCTTGGTGGAGGCCTTGAGGTCGCTCCGCTGTTTCAGGGCCGCCTCGGTGGCATCTTCCAGGCCCCAGGGCCGGGTCTCTAACTTTTCATCCTTCAGCACCGTAGGGGCCAACACCGGCAGGGCCAGGAGTTTGTTGAAGGCGGCGCGGCTGTCGATGGTGTCGGTTTTAGCCACTAGCAGGCTCTGCTCGGCGTCGGCCAGAGAGACCTGCGCCTGGAGGACATCATTGAAAGTGACTAACCCGAATTGATATTGGTCCTCGGCGATCTTGAGATGTTGCTTAAGATCCGTCACATTCTCTTGGGCCACCACCTCCAGCTTCTGGTCCTGCAGGGTGCTGAAATAACCCTTGGCCACGCCTAGAAAGAGGTCATCCCGGGTCTTGGCGGTGTCCAGCAGGCTGGCCGACTTGCCCAGCACCGCGGCCTGATATTTGGAGGGAGTGAGCCAAAAGTCGAAGATGGTCTGTTCGACGTAGGTCTTGCTGCTCCAGAAATTGCGGTTGGTCGTGGGGAAAGCGATAGTGCCCGCGGAAAATCCGGGTATGGTTCCGGGGGGAATTTTCGACTTTATTTGATCATCATAGATGGTCTGGCTCACCTCCGACTTCAGCGTGGGCAGGAACCCGGAGCGGGCCCGTACCACTTCTTCACCGGCGATCAGCGATTGCAGGCGGCTCACCCGCAGGGTGGGGTTGGCCTTCCAGGCCAGGGCCAGGGCCGCCTTCAGATCCAGGGTGGCAGGGGCCTCCGCCCCGATGCCAGGGGACGCCATCGCCAAGCTCCAGGTCAGCCATCCCAACAGGATCAGACGCCAGGGACGCCAGAGATTTGGTGACTTCATACCGCGGCCGCCTCTCCGGCTTTTTTTGCTGGGGATTCCCGGATCAGACCCGAGGAGAGCAAGGTCAGCAGAACCGGCAGGGCCTCCTTCACTGCCTTTTCCTGTCCTTCCGACAACTGGTAGTATCCTATGGCCCGCACCATGCCCCGCAGCATAAAAGTGAGCAACCGAGGGTTTGCCGGGATAAACTGTCCCGATTCGATTCCTTCGGCAAATAGCCGCGTAACCAGGGCCACGAATCTCTCTTCCATTTCCTGTAAGTGGAGCCAATAGCCCTGGTCGGCGCCCCGGCCGTCCCGGAGCAAATCCCGGGCGTAAACAGGGAATAAGTCCCTCTCCCGCATCAGGTAATCCAACAACAAGGCGGCCACTTTTTGAACCTTCGCCAGGGGGGCGCCGCTGCCGCTGACCACGGCCTCAATATCGGCCAGGATATTTTCCCCCACCTGGGAGATGAGGGCCTGTACCAGCTGATCTTTGCCGGGAAAATAGAGATAGACGGTGCCCTTGGCCACCCCAGCGCTGGCGGCGATCTCCCCCATGGTCACCGCCCCCACCCCGCGGCTCTGAACCAAGCGGCGGGCCGCGGCCAGGATCTCCCGGGTGCGGAACTCGGTGACAATCTCCTTTTTGGTGGGCTGGGGGCTGGGATGCATAAATGACTCTTTGGTCATTAAACTGACTATGCGGTCATTAATAATTTCCATCTTCCATTTTGTCAAGAAAAACTTGCAAACCCGCCGACCCCCGCTTAGACTAGAAAATATCTATAGGCAAGCCGGAGGTTAAGATGCACCGCCGCGATTTTCTCAGGTATCTGGCGGCCTTGGGGCTGGTGGCCGGGGTAGGACGCCGATTGGTGTTGCCGGATGAGGTTTGGGCCATGGCCCCCCCCCAGACCCCCGAACCCCTGCTGGTCAAGGCGCAGGGCAGCAATTACGCTCGCCTGGTGGGGGACGCCATCCAGGCCCTGGGGGGCATGAAAAAATTCGTCAACCCCGGGGAAGTGGTGGTGGTCAAGCCCAACATGGCCTGGGACCGGACCCCGGAGCTGGGCGCCAACGCCCATCCATTGGTGGTGCGCCAGGTGGTGGAGCTTTGTCTGGAAGCCGGGGCCAAAAAGGTAAAGGTCCTGGACAACACCTGCGACGATGCCCGCAAGGCTTACGAGTCTTCCGGGATCAAGGCCGCGGTGGAGGGCATCAAAGACCCCCGGGCGGTGATGGAGTTCGTGGACGAGCGGCGTTTTGTGGAACTCAACATCGAAAAGGCCAGGGCCTTGAAGAAATGGTATTTCTATAAGGACATCCTGGAGGCCGACCGCTTCATCAATATCCCGGTGGCCAAGCAGCACTCCGAGGCCCGCCTCACCATGTGCCTGAAGAACATGATGGGGGCCATCGGCGGCTGGCGGGGCCGCATCCACGTGGGCCTGCACCAGAACATCGCCGACATGAATCTGCTCTTACGCCCGGACCTGCACGTCCTGGACGCTACCCGCATCCTGCTGCGCAACGGCCCCAAGGGCGGGAAGCTGGAGGACGTGGCGGTGAAAAACCTGCTGTTTGCCGGGACCGATCCGGTGGCCCTGGACGCTTACGGCGCCGGCCTCTTCGGCTTAAAGCCCGAGGACCTGGGCTACGTGGTCAAGGCCCACCAGGCGGGCCGGGGAGAGATGGACCTAAGTAAGATCAAGGTCCTGTCGGCTTGAGGGCTAGCCGCGGGCAGCAAGGACCTGGAGTTTGCGTCTTTACGCACGTTAGGCTCAGAAACAAAAATAAAGCGCCAAATGGTTTTTCGTAGGGGCGGACCCAGGTGTCCGCCCTGTAGAGGCAAGTTTAAAACCCGCCGCTACTGCCCACCATTTCCTAGGGGACCCACGCCTGGGTGCGCCCTTACAAGACCGCCCCTCCCCCCCTCACCCTGCTCAAACAGACCTCTCCTGCCTGCCTTTTAGCAAAAAACCTTGCCGGACCTCACTGCTTTTTGCGGAGATTTCCATCGGCGTTTATATTAATCCTGGATTATGCCGCAAGAATTGCCTGAAATAAGCATAACTATAGGGTATAAGGAGGGAAAATAGGAATTTCAGGGGGTTCACAATATTTTATACTCTCCCATTTTTTATTGACAAAATTATGGAGATTTGTGCTACCATGCGTTCCACGAAAAATTATGCTCCCAAAGAGGAAACTTATAGGGGTTAAATTGGTTTGGAGTGCTCGAAAACCATTTGTTGACTGCGGTGGCCCAAGTTGCCGCATAATCTCAGTTAATGGACATCACCGGGGAAAGCGATGCGCAGAATTTTCATATCCGCACTGACTCTTGTCTTTCTAATACTGGTCTTCCTTCTCTGTTTCTCAAAAGCACCGGCAAAAGA
>JBEKDQ010000167.1:0-5840 GCA_050014275.1 Desulfobaccales bacterium
ATGCCTTGAAGGACCTGGGAGTGGCCAAGGTCCTGGCCTGGGTGGCCCCGGGGTCCCTGCGGCAGGAACTGGCCCCCGGGGATCTGGTGGTCCCCGGGGATGTGCTGGATGAAGGACGTGGTGGCCCGCATACCTTTTTTACCGGGGTGGGCTGGGGTTTTATCCGCCACAACCCGCTATTTTGTCCCGAACTTAGAGAAGCCTTGCTCAGGGGTCTGGCCGGGGCGCCCTTCATGGTCCACGGCCACGGGGTTTATTTGGCCACCACCGGGCCCCGCCTGGAGACGGCCGCGGAGATCCGCAAGTTCCGCCTCCTGGGAGGCGACCTGGTAGGCCAGACCCTGGCGCCGGAGGTCTTCCTGGCCCGGGAGTTGGAGCTCTGTTATATCGCCCTCACTTACGTGGTGAACTATGCCGAGGGCCTCCTGGACCGGCCTTACCGGTTCGGGATGCTGTTCGAGGGGCTGGCCACCCCGGAGGAGATGTCCCGGGTGGCCGCGGTGGAAGCGGCCTTTCCGCAGTTGCTCCTGGGCCTCTTGCCAGACCTGGCGGCCACCCCGCGGCAATGCCCCTGCCCCCGGCTGCTGGAGCGCTATCGCCTCCGGGGCGATCTCGGCCCGGACTGGCGCACCTGGGTGCGCTGAGAGATATCGGCAGGGCGGTTCTGCGGCCTGCCTGGCATGGACTCGAGGCTGAAGATGACGATTATTGGGGCCTGCCGCTAATGGGAACAAGTATGATTGCCCACCTGGCTTCCTGGGTCCTGCCGGTGAACCGCCCCCCCATCCGCGATGGGGCCGTGCTGGTGCAGGACGGGGTGATCCGGGCGGTGGGCCCGGCCCGGGAGGTTTGTTCCTCTTTTTGGTCTTCATCGTCTTCATCGTCAGGCTCCGGATTCCGGGGATTGATCTGCGACCACGGCTCAGGGGCCATCTTGCCGGGGCTGGTCAATTGCCACACCCACCTGGAGTTTTCCGCCCTGGCCGGGCGGATTCCGCCCCAGGAGCGTTGGCAGGATTGGCTGGAGGCGGCCCTGGCGGCCCGGGAGGCCCTGGCCCCCGGGGAAGTTGCCCAAGGCATTCTCCGAGGCCTGGAGGCCCTGCGCCGCAATGGCACCGCCCTGGTGGGCGAGGTCAGCAACACCGGCGCCTCACTGAAGCCCCTGGAGAACAGCGAGCTGGCCTACCACCTGTTTTACGAATGTTTGGGCTTCAACCTCCTGGAGCCTGTAGATCTTGGAGAATCGTTCCCCTTCCTGGCCGAGGCGGGGGTGGCAGCCAGCCCCCGGGTCTCCGCCGCCGCCCATGCGCCCTACTCCGTTTCCGCGGCCCTGTTTCGAGCTATCAGCCGCTGGAACGACGCCGGCTGCCGCCCGCAAACGGTGCACCTGGCGGAATCCCGGGAGGAACTGGCCTTGCTGGCGGAGGGCAATGGCTTTTTGCGAGACTTGCTCAAGCGGCGGGGACGGTGGCTTGATGCCTTTCAGCCCCCGGGGGAGAGCCCGGCCGCCTATTTGCAGCATCTGGGATTCCTGGGGCCTCGCACCCTGGCGGTGCACGGCGTCTGGCTGGATGAGGCGGACTGTCGCCTGCTGGTTCAAAGCCGCACCTGGCTGGTCCTTTGCCCCCGGGCCAACCGCTACACCGGGGCGGGGCTGCCGCCGGTGGACCGGCTGCTTCAGGTCCGGGTCAACCTGGCCCTGGGCACCGACTCCCTGGCGGGCAACTGGGACCTGAATCTCTTCGGGGAGATTGACTGGCTGCAGCGGATTTTTCCCGCCTACCCCGGAGATTTGTGGCTGCGCCTGGCCACCCTCAACGGCGCCCGGGCCCTGGGAAGGGACCGTGACCTGGGAAGTCTGGAGCCGGGGAAAAAGGCGGCTTTGGGGTTTATCCCCCTGGATAAGCCTGGGGAAGATTTCTGGCGGGAACTTTTCACGGCCGGGGCCGCAGGGAAATTTCGCTGGCTGGGATGATCTTGATTCTTTATTTTCAAGGGACAGTCGATTAAGAATCATACCACTATCTTTACCGGTTAACTGATCGCTTGCTTCCGGAGGCCGACATGCTTTTCCAGGCCCGTCTCGGTCGGATTGAGTACCTCAACGTCCTGCCCATCTATTTTGCCCTGGAGAACCTGTTTGGGGAGAACGGTTTTCAGATGGTGCGGGGCACCCCGGCGGAACTCAACGCCGCTATGCGCCGGGGCGAGGTGGACCTGGGCTCAATTTCCGCCCTGGAATACGGTCGCCATCCCGGGTCTTATCTGCTGCTTCCGGACCTCTCCATCAGCTCCCGGGGGCCGGTGGGCAGCGTCCTGCTATTCAGCCGGGTGCCCTTTGGGGAGCTGCAGGGCAAGAGCATCCGGGTGAGCGCCGCCTCCGCCAGCGGCGCCGCCCTCCTTAAGGTGCTGCTGGCGGAGCTTTTCCGGGTGACCGCCCATTTTCACCGCGGTCCCCTGGCCGGCTGCTCCCTGGAGGCGGCTGCTGCAGACCTGGCCATCGGCGATGAAGCCCTGCGCCTCAAAAATGCGGGGGCCGGGCCCTTTGAGCTGGATCTGGGCGCCGCCTGGCAGGAACTCACCGGCCTACCCTTTGTCTTTGGGGTCTGGGCGGTGCGCCGTGACTTTGCGCAGGCCCAGCACGAGGAAACCCTGGCCCTGCACCGGCTGTTGCTGCGCTCCAAATTCTGGGGGCTGGGGTCGCTGCCGGCATTGAGCCGCCTGGCCGCGGCTTCCTTCAGCATGACGCCGGAGGCGGTGCTGGCTTATTTCCAGCAATTGGATTATGCTTTAGGACCGGACCACCAACGCGGTTTGCGTACTTTCTTTCATTACTTATATGAACAGGGGGAGCTGCCGGAAGAGCCGCGGTTGGAATATTTTTAGGGATAGCGGTCAGCTTTCAGCTTAGAGACAAACAAGCCGAATGCTGAAAATTCATAGTTGGGGCGAGAGGCATGAGATGCGAGACAAGAATGCAATTATTATATACGCGATTGTCATGTCTCAGATTTTCTTTTAATAAAAAATGTTCTTCATCTTTTGGCTTTTAAAATGTAGCCCAAGCTTAAACTTACGAAAATCCTTAGTAAAATGAGCGCAGGCTAAAGCCTGCGGCTACCAGAAGATGTCGATATTTTTAAAGGTATTCTGAAACTTGACACTAGTGTAGTGTTTCAGGAAAATCTTAATAAAGGAACCCGCTTTATTCTCTCCCCCTTGAGGGGGCGACACCGGTGGGGTTGATATTTGTTCTGTTATCTCCAACCGTTATCACCCTCCCCCCAACCCCCTCCCCTCAAGGGAGGGAGAGTTCTGGGGCCAAGAGATATTAAAGATATTCCCGAGACACGATACTAATCTGTTCAACATTAATGATTTGTGAGGGGCTTTATGTTAAAAGGGTGAATAAAGATTGGGGTTAAAGACTTTAAAAGCCGACTGCTGAAAGCTGATCGCTGACTGCTAACCCGAGGGGATTAATGGGCTATAGGAATTTGCAGGAGTTTATCGAACGCCTGGAGCAGGCCGGGGAATTAGTGCGCCTCCGTGAGCCGGTAAGCCCCAGGTTGGAAATCACCGAGATCACCGACCGGGTAAGCAAGCGGGCCGGGCCAGCCCTGCTCTTTGAGGAGGTGCCGGGCTATGCGATGCCGGTGCTGATGAACGCCTTCGGCTCCATGAAGCGCATGTGTCTGGCACTTAAGGTAGACTCCTTGGACGGCATCGCCGGGGAGTTGCTGGACTTCATGGAGGCGGAGGCCAACACCCTGATGAAAAAGCTGAAACTCCTCCCCAAGCTGGCCCGCCTGGGGAGGATGTTCCCCAGAGAGGTCTCCCGGGGCCCCTGCCAGGAAGTGGTGATCACCGGCGACGACATCGACCTGGGGCAGCTCCCGGTCCTCACCTGCTGGCCCGGGGACGGCGGTCCTTTCATCACCCTGCCCGCGGTCTTCACCCGGCATCCCGAGACCGGGCGGCGCAATGTGGGCATGTACCGCCTCCAGGTCTATGACGCCCGGACCACAGGCATGCACTGGCACGCCCATAAAGGAGGGGCCCAGCATTACCGGGTGGCGGAAGCCCGGGGAGAGGCGCTGCCGGTGGCGGTGGCCATCGGCGCCGACCCCGCGGTCACCTATGCGGCCACCGCCCCCCTGCCCGAGGACATCGATGAAATCCTCTTTGCCGGCTTCCTGCGGGGCGAACCGGTGGATCTGGTGAACTGCCTCACCCAGCCCTTGCAAGTGCCGGCGGAGTCGCAGATCGTCCTGGAAGGCTACGTGGCCCCGAGGGAGCGCCGCCGGGAAGGGCCTTTCGGCGACCACACCGGCTACTATTCCCTGGCGGACGACTACCCGGTGTTCCACCTCACCGCCCTCACCCGGCGGCGCCGGGCCATCTATCCCGCCACCATCGTGGGCCGGCCCCCCATGGAAGACTGCTTCATGGCCAAAGCGACCGAGCGCATCTTCTTCCCCCTGATCCAAAAGACCCTGCCGGAGCTGGTAGACCTGAACCTGCCGATGGAGGGGGTGTTCCATAACCTGGCCTTCGTCTCCATCGACAAACGCTACCCGGGCCACGCCCGCAAGGTGATGTATGCCATCTGGGGCCTGGGCCAGATGATGTTCACCAAGATTGTCGTGGTCTTCGACCGGGAAGTGGACGTCCAGGACCTGGGCCAGGTCCTCTGGCGCCTGGGTAACAACGTCGATCCCAAACGGGACGTGGTCTTCTCCGAAGGCCCGGTGGACGCCCTGGACCATGCCGCTCCTCTGGCCCACTACGGCTCCAAAATGGGCATCGACGCCACCCGCAAGTGGCCCGAGGAGGGTTTTACCCGCCCCTGGCCGGAGGTGATCGAGATGGACCCGGAAATCCAACGGAAGGTGGACGAGCTGTGGCCCAGACTGGGACTGAAATAAACCGCTATGTGCTGGCCCTTACCGGGGCCTCGGGGATGATTTACGCCAGGGAACTCCTGGCCTATTTCGCCGGCCGGCCGGACCTGGAGCTGCATGCGGTGATCTCCGCTGCCGGAGAGCAGGTGCTGGCCCTGGAGTTGGGGCTGACCCCCGGGGAGCTGGCCCCTGGGGCGGTCTGGCACCGGGTGGACGACTTCACCGCCCCACTGGCCAGCGGTTCCTTCAGGGCCCGGGCCATGGTGGTGGTCCCCTGCTCCATGGGGACCCTGGGGGCCATCGCCCAGGGAGCGGGCCGCAACCTGATCCACCGGGCCGGCGAGGTCTTCCTGAAGGAGCGGCGGTCCTTGATCCTGGTGGTACGGGAAACGCCGCTGAGCCTTATTCACCTGAAGAACCTGACCCGGGTGGCCGCGGCCGGGGCCACCGTCATGCCGGCCTGCCCCGGCTTTTACCACCGGCCCGCCACCCTGGAGGCCCTGGCCCAGCAGTTCTCCGGGCGCGTCCTGGACCTCCTGGGATTGGCGCACCAATTGGGGCCGCGTTGGGGGGAGAACTGAGGTCAGCAAGGCTGAAAAGCCTGGGTCACCCATGCTAACGAAAGCAGTGGCCGGTGGTTAGCGGTTAGAGAACAGAAAACAGAGAACAATTGCTCATTAGCCTTTGGCTCACCCGAAACGATGAAAAATTTGCAACTTTTCGGAACAGTCGCTTAGGGGCCTCTGGCTCACCGGAAATCATGAAAATGTGGCGCCGCCGCCCCCGGCGGCGGGGGAACCGGATACCAGAGTGGATATTCCGCATACTCAGAAAATTACAAGGCAGTCATTCATGAGCCTTCGGCTCACCCATAAATTATGAAAAGTTTGAGCCAGTATGCTAATCTGGTTTCACCAACGATGGCTGAAGGTCGTG
>JBEKDQ010000168.1:0-5822 GCA_050014275.1 Desulfobaccales bacterium
GCCTTATAAAACTCCGAGTAAAACTTCATGGATTCATCCACCGGGATGTTCCACAGGGAAACCATGACGCTACGCGCCCCCGCTTGCTGGAAGGCCCGGGCGAAGTTGAGCACCCCCTCCCCTTGCATCACCTGGCCCACCCCGGTCATGCAGGCGGCCAGGGTTACCAGGTCCGCGTCCAGCTTGAGTTGCAGCACCTTGCTGAAGGTGAGGAAGCCGTTGTCCGGGGGTTTATTCTCCACTTGGGTCAAGACCAGGGTGGGCTCTGGCACCCCGGCCAGCTTGTCGGCCAGAAAGCCGTGGGTGCCGAAGAAGAGGTAGCGGTACTGGCTTAAGTTGGTCTGACGCAATTTGGTTTCCGTGGCCGAGACGTCCAGGAGCACCTGGGGCGGTTGGGGCTTTTCCTGGAAGAGGGCCGCCAGTTCCAGCACGGTCTGCCGGGTCTCCGGCAGCGGCGGGAATTCCAGCCGGCCCCAACCTTTATCGGTGGCCGCCATGGTCAGGGCCTTCTCCGGCCCGGCATGCTTTAGCTCTCCCGCCTGGCCCTGGCCTGATTTATAGGCCAGATAGCGGCTGCCCCCTTTATCAAAGATGGGGTCACCCAGGGCAAAAAGCGCTTGAGAGGCGTGGGAGGCCCCGAGGAGGCGGTTTAGTGCCAGGATGGCAGCGGACTGGGAATAGGTGACGGGCCAGCGGTCCCCCACCAGGGTGCTTTTGTCCCAGCCGGCGCCGGCCTGCACCACCAGGGCCCCAAAGGGGAAGGCCCCCAGGGCGCCATCGGGGACGATGATCAGTTTGGTGCCGGGATTCACTCCGGTCAGGGCCGGAGCCAGGATTTCCTGATACAAGGAGGCCGCGTCGCTTACCGAAAAGCGCGACAAATCCTCCCGCCGCAATACGCCTTTTCGGAAGGGGGCCAGCATGGCGCCCAGGCGCTTCTCCAGGGCCTCCTGGTCCACGGCTAGACGGAAGACCTGGGTCTTGCCCCCGGGCTCCACCCGGAATAAATAACTCTCCTTTTCCCCCAGTGCGTATTCCAGCAGCACCTCTCCCGGCTTCAGGGGCAGCTCCTGGGCCTTATATGGTTGGGGATAGGCCAGGGCGGCATAACGGGGGTCCCGGCGGCGCAACTCCGTCACAAACCCGTCCAGTTCACGCTGCAAGGCATCACGTTCGAGTTGGAATTCCTGGCCGGATTGGTCGATTCGATCCTTACTACGGCCCCCTTTTGTCATTACACGTTCAAATCGCTGGCCTTCCAGGGTCTGCAAGCGTTCCTGAAGACTTTTTTCCCTGGCCGCCAGGTCCGGGGGTAATTGGGGCTGTACCCGCGCCGCCCCGGCGGCCAGGGCCTCCAGCAGGGAGCGGGCCTTGGTGGACTCGGCAAAATAGAAGGCCGCGGCCCCGGGGTCCGGTCCATAGGTTAGTAAGCCTGCCGGGGTGGACTCGCCCTTCTGAGCCATCTCCGCCAGTAACCCCACCATGCCCCGGTAGGCTCGAAAATAGCCGCCGAGAAGCCCGGACTCGAAGAAGCTGGTTCGTTCCCCTGGGGTGCGGCCACGCAGTCCTTCTATGTCTTTAATGGCCTCCATTAAGGCGGCAGATGCTTCTTCCCTTTTCCCTAACCCCTGAAGCGCCAATCCCTTCTGAGTGTAATACAGCGCCTGGCGTGCGGGGCTACTCCACGCCTTAATAGCACCGGCAGTGATTTGGGGGCGAGTTAATACGTTCAGAGCTGCTTCGTACTGCCCGGTGGCCAGGTATAGCTCCACCATCCCGCTGTCGCCTTTTTGACCTTGGACCCGGCGGAAACAAGATTCCGCCTGACTATAATCTTTCTTGGCCAGATAGAGAAATCCCAGGTTGCTGAGGCTTTGGGCGGTCTGGAAGTCTTCCAGTCCCAATACCTTTTCCCTGATCTGGACGGCGCGCTGGGCCAAAGGCAGGGCCTGGTCATAGGAACCCATCTGAGAATAGAGCACTGCCAGGTTACTCAGGGCCGAGGCGGTCTGCCGGTCTTCCGGACCCAGGGCCTGTTCGCTGAGCCGCAGAGCTTGCTGGTTCAACTGCAAGGCCTGGTCGAGGTCTCCCATCCTCCCATAAAGGAACCCCAAGACCATCAGGCTCTGGGCGGTCTGGGGGTGCTCCGGCCCCAGGGTCTGCTCCCTGATTTTTAAAGACCTTTGGGCCAGTGGCAAGGCCCGGTCAAAGAAACCAAAGAGCGTATCTAACCTCGCCACTTGAGCCATACAGGCGGCGGTCAGGGGGTGTTCCGGCCCCATGGCCCGCTCGCTGAGCTGCAGGGCCTGCTGGTACGATTCCAGGGCCGATTTGTTCAAACCGTCGGCCTCATAGGTCCTGGCCTTCTTCATTATTTCCTTGATTTCGGCCACTTCCGGCTTCTGCCCGGCAGTTGCCATCTCTTCAGCCGGAGTTGCCTGGGGACCTTTCTGGACGGCATTCCCGTAAGTTGCCGCCAAAGCAAACACTAAAAAGCAGAGGCCAATGAAAACAAGCTTGCGCATTTTTATCCGCCCATAACCTCAGGGATAGAGGAAGGTTGCAACCGGGTCAATTCTGGGCCGCAGCTTGCGACCGGACCCAGGCCTTCAGCCTCTCCAGGCTGGGGTCACCTGGTCTTTTGGCCAACATGGCATCGACGAACTTCTCCATCTTCGGATATTGCTGGTAATCCGCCAATACCCCCAGAAAATATAATTCCGGGGTAACATCCTCCGCCCCGGCTCTCTTTCGCAAGTCCTGATAAGTCTTCTCTGCTTCCTGGATCTGCTGTTGAGCTTCCTTCGAAAGGGTGACCGAGGGTTTGGCCGGAGGCGGACAGGTCGGCGCCATGGTCTGGATGACGCCCGAACGCGCCGGGGAGAAAACTGACGGCAGCGGCGCCCCGGCGATCAGTTTGGTAACCTTGGTGGGCAAAATCTGCACCTCCGGCTGAGGCGACGGTTTCTGGTCATCCGCAGTGGTGCTTTCCCGATCTCCGGCAATTAAGCTCACCGGCCCTCTCCAGGTTTCCTGGCGACCGCTGGCAAAATAGAGCAAGGTCAGTGAAGCAGCCCTGGGAAGCTTAAGGTGATCGCCCTGGCGAACCTTCATAAAGGCCTGGGCCGGGAGCGGCTCCTTTTGCTCTTCCTTATTCCAATATGTGACCGGCCCGGAGAGTTGGGTTATCAGCCCGACATCCGGAGGAGGAGCTTGGGCCGACATGGCCGCGACCGCCAGAAAGGCGGCAGCCACCCCCAGACAAATAATTCCGAACAAGCCCAGGATTCTCGCCTTCATCTCTCTTTACTCCGTGCAGAGATCTCCCTGATTGGCTCATCCTCTTCCAGGCTCTGCACCTCTGCCACCGCCACGGCTTCTCGGCGGCCTTTGACCTTCAGTTCTTTTCTTCCCCCCGTCATTACCCCCGGACCTGCCGCAACAATGGTTTCGGAACTGGCCACAATGGTCCATCCCAGCTCCTTGGTCAACCCTTCGAGGCGCGACGCAGTGTTCACCGTATCCCCGATGGCCGTGAATTCAAAGCGCTGGGGGGACCCGATATTGCCCACCACCGCCTCACCCGTGTGCACCCCGATGCCGATACGGAAATCCGGCAAGCCGCGGTTCGGGAAACGCCTTTCCATCCAGGTATGGAACTCCCGGGCCTTCCCGGCCATGGCCAGGGCGGCCCGGAGGGCCCGCCGGGCATGGTCCGCATGGGGAGCCGGTGACCCGAACACCGCCATGACCGCGTCGCCGATAAACTTATCCACCGTACCGCCTTGCGCCAAGATAGGCTCGCACACCCGGCTGAAATAGGTGTTAAGCATCTCAACCACTTCGTGGGGGTCGAGAGACTCTGATATGGAGGTGAAATTGCGAATATCGGAAAACAGGACGGTCACCGTCATGGCCTCTCCTCCCAGGTCAGGTTGTTTTCCGGAAGCCAGCAGCTTCTCCACCACTTCTTCGGAGACATAGCGCCCGAAGATCTGCCGGAGACGCTCCCGGTCCCGTTCTTCACCGGTGAGCCTTAGCCCCAGAACCCCCAGGTAGCTAAGCAAAAGGCCCAGTTGGGGGCCGGCAACGGGAAGGAGCAGATTGCCGCGGAACAGCAGGAAGGCGCAAACCGCCACGCCCACGGCCAACAACGCCAGGGTCGCCAGGCCTGGCACAGGGGCTAGTCTGAAAAACAGTACGGTGCCCACGGTGAGAACCGTTACCAGATAAACCAGCCGATAAGGAACGGCAACCGGCCGGGGGCGGCGCCCCGTAACTAGGGTTTCCACGATATTAGCATGCACCTCCGCCCCGCTCATCAAGCGGGCCGGGATATTCAGAAACCCCCGGGCATAAGGGGTCTGGTGCATATCCTGAATGCCGGAGGGCTCATAGGCAACGATGACCACCTTGTCCTTGAGGCTCCTAATTAGAGGATCCTGCGCCGCTCCAGGCAAGAGCAGACGCCGGAAAGAAATCCGAGGGATGGTGTTCGGCGGGCCGGTAAACCCGATGAAAGAAAGAGGGGGTGTCTCCCGGCCGGGGCCCCCGGCGGCGGCCCGCTCCTCCAGGAGCTTGGCAAAGGTGACCCAGGCCTCGCCATCCACCGTGGGCATGGCCGTCAGTAGCCGGCGGATCACCCCATCAGGGTCGCTGTAGAACTTGACCAAGCCCACATCGTCCAGTTTTCCCGGCAGTGAAGCCCAGTAATCGGGAAGGGGCAGGAGGACCTTTTCTTTACCATCGGCATCGAAGGCCAGATCGCCAGCCAGAATCACCTGCCCCGAAGCCAGTTGCTCTCGCAAGGGCAAGTCATAGGTACGGCTTTGGTCGGTTTCGGGTAATTTCAGTCTCTTCAACCACGACTCGGCGCTAATGGAAAAGAGAAAATCCAATCCGATAACCTTGGCCCCGGCCTGTCGCAAGACCGCAATCGCCCGGGCAAAGTGGGGGCTCCAAAATACCAGAGGCTCATCCTGGTGTTCCAGCCGCGTCTGGTCATCGATGGCCGCGATAACCACATGCCGGGGCTCATATCTTCGACCGGCCAATTGATGCCCAAGGTCATAATACCATGCCTCCGGCAAGCTCAGCCACCCGGCCCGGCCCGCGATTTCGGCCCCCGCACTTACGAGAACTGCCAGCAAGACGCCGTAAAGGAGCTTCTTTCTCACGATTCTCAAACTGCAGCCCCAGGCTGTAGTGCTCAACCGGCATTGAGTTTTTTTGCCTGGAATAGCCGCCGCTCCAAAACCAACGGAGGGTGACGCAACGGAAACAAAAAGCTAGGCGATCTTTTTCCAGGCAGCTCGGTTATGCGCAAACCCAAATCATGGCTATTCTCTGGATAAAGGCTTAATGCTAACTATTTTTAGCCAATTATTTAACAATTTGGGGAAAAGATCAATGAGGATAACTCAAGCGGAGGTCAAGAAATCATTGAGTTGAAGTTTCTGCCGGCGGCCCCTGACCCAGGCAGCCCCAATATCTTGGCGCATCCCTTACCACGAATTGGATTTTTCGATGGAGTGGGGAAAATTGCAGATATGTAATAGGCGATTGTGAGAATCGCGCAGCGCATTCTCATAATCGTCACCATGAACTAAGCCTGGGTTTGGGAGGAATCAATACGGTTTTTGGCTATGGGGATTCAATAAAAGCTGTTTGGGCAGTGATCGGCCATTTCTCGACAGCTGAGCCCCATCAACCAGGGAAAAACCAGGCACTGGAACAGGTGACCCGGCTCTTGTGGGACAGGTACAATCCCAGTTATGTCTGTCCTCTTTGCCATCGGCGGCGGGCTCGGCGCCGTCGCCATG
>JBEKDQ010000169.1:0-5783 GCA_050014275.1 Desulfobaccales bacterium
TTGACGGTGTTGACCACCTCCTCCTGGCTCATGGCCAGGGCCTTTTTCAGAGCTTCGTAGCCGCCCTGTTCCAGGTAGGCGTCCAGGCTGAGGGGGTCAATCCGGTCTACGTTGGCCAGGAGCACCAGCTCATCGCCGCTGACCGGATAATCGCTCAGGGGGTTGGTGGTGCGGGGCAGGGTCCTATAGTCCACCGTCTTGCCGGCCCGGTAGTCGGCAATGATGTTTTTCAAGCGCTCCGGGGTGAGGCGGCCGAAGACCACCTCATTGATCTGCATGGCCGGCGAGACCTCGCAGACCCCCAGACAGGCGGTGGGTTCCAGGGTGAAGAGACCGTCCCGGGTCGTTTCCCCCACCTTAATCCCCAATTCGGCCTGGAGCCCTTCCAGGAGGTCATCCGCGCCCCAGATATGGCAGGGCGGGGATTCGCACATGCGAATCAGATATTTACCCCGGGGGGTAGGCGAGAACATGGTATAGAAGCTTATGACCCCGTAGAGGTAAGGATATGGAATATCCATGCCCTGGGAGACAAGTTGCAGGGCCTCCATGGGTAGCCAGTTGCCGCACAACCCTTGCACGGCGTGCAGCGCCGGCAGCAATCCGCCTTTGAGGGCCTTGTGCCGGGCTACGGCTTCCCGGATAGCGGATACCTGCTCGGGGCTTAAAGGGGAGCTAACAGGACGTTTGATCTCCAGCATGATCGCTTCCGTGGGGTTTTTCTTGTGAAGAATTTCTTTTGCTCCCGACTTTTTTAATCCCTATCAATACCTCTGTCAAGCATTTTTTAGCGCCGGTTTCGGACTTGGGGTTTCCGGGTGGGGTTGGGAGATTTGCCAGGGTGAACCGCGCGCGAGCCAAACGGGCAGACCGGAAGATGCTCCCGGAGGGAGTAACGGCTGCCTTGAGGCAGGTCATTGAAAAATTAACAAAAAACTTCGAAAGCACCCGCCACTTAGCGTGTCGCTAAGTGGATTGCTTCTCCTTTACCGGTTACGATTTCCGTTTGGCGGGCTTGTGCCCACCCAATGGGACTTTGACTTTGTGTCCGCCTTTCACGGAAAACGGAAAACGGAAAACTATAAACCAACAGCTGACTACCGGTTTCTGCGCCCCAGGCCGGGAACCAAACCGCCCATGACTTTCAGCCAGGCGCCGCCCTCCCGCAGGAGCATCCTGGCCAGGGGGAGATAGCGGCGTTGCCGCCAGTAATGGTGAAGCAGCCCCGGCGCCGGCAGCGGCTGGATCACGATGCCCTGCCGCTTATAACAGCGGCGGAAGAGATAGTTGGCCCGGCGCAGATGCAGGCGGTCGCTCACCAGGCCCACCGCCGCAACTTCCAGACCCTGGGCCAGGGGCAAGGTGTTGGCCGCCGAAGCCGCGGTATTGCGGCTGACCTCTTCCAGGATCAGGCAGGGAGCCAACTCTTCCCGGAGCCCGGGCCCCCAGTTTTCCGCCACCCATTCCAGGGACCACCTGGCCATGGAGCGGGCTTCCGAAATGGCGCTGCCGGATCTTGGGCCACCGGTAATCAGGAGATGACAAGCCGGGTGCAGTTGCCGCCAAAGCTTAAGGGCATGGAGCAGGCGCACCCGGGCCACCCGGCCGGGCTGGCCCTGGGGGTTGAGGCGGGCCCCCAGGATGATGAGGACGGTTTTTTTTGCTTTTTTTGTTTTTTTTGTTTCTTTTGCTATGGGTGGCTGGGGGCCCTGCGTTTTCGTGGCGGCCGTCCTGAAATTAGAAGTCATTTCCAACCTTATTTAGGCTTCCACCTTTGGTAAGAAGTGGTATTTATAACCTTGAGTGGATGGAGATGAAGGCGTTCGGCGTCTAGAAATTAAGTGATGCTAAAGGCGGGATGCGCTTCGCTTTCCCGCCCTACGTGCTGGGCGCGGAAGTTTCCTGGCCGGAGCTGATGCGGGACCTTCAGCAAGTGCAGTCGGTGCAGGTGGATTTGGACGGCCAACGCTATCAACTCCGCACAGACCTGGTGGGCGCGTCCCACCAAGCCTTCGCCGCGGCCGGGGTGCGGCCACCCTCTACGGTTATACCATTGGGACCGGTTGCCTGAGTCTTGACGAAGAAACTTAACGCGTAGTGCCAACCTTTTTTTCCTGTGACTTAACTATTTGATAAACCAGAACTATTTTTTACTAACTGTCGAAGATGAGTCTGAGCGAAGCGAAGAATCTCGTATTTTTAGTGACTTGAGATCTTTCACTTTGTTCAGGATGACGTGAAATCAGGTTTTGAAATCGGTTCTAAAACCCCAGCTTGTTGAGCAGCAGGACCGTGGCAGAGGCAAAAAGACAATAAATCCCGAAGACGTACCAACGGCCCTGTTCCAGCCAGCGGGACAGCCATTTGAGGGCCAGCACCCCGGCGAGACAACTGAGGCCCATGCCCAGGAGACTGGGAAGAAAGAGGCCCAGGACGCCGGTGTGCGTCAAGGGAGAGGTCTGGGCCTTCAACAATCTCCAGACCTCCCGCATAATGACCGGCGGGGTCAGAACCACGGCCAGGGCGAAGCTGAACTCTTCGGCCCTTTCCTTGGCAATCCCCAACAATAGGCCCAGAGAAATGGTGGCGCCGGAACGGGAAAAACCCCGAAAGGGAAGGCAGACGCCCTGAATGGCGCCGATCAGGGAGGATCCTTGCAGGCCCGATTGTTGGCGGAGGTCCCGCCGCTCGGCCCTAATCCCGGCATAGATGATCAACAAACCCACCGCCGCCAGGGAGAGGCCAATCAGGTAGAGGTTCCCAAAAATGAGTTCGATCTCGGCATGGGGAGCGCCCTTGAGGGCGAATTTCTCGATCAGAAACTTCAGGGACAGGCCGACGACGGCGGTCATTACGGTGGCCACAGCCACCCGCCCGGCAAAATTCCAGAATACCGGACCTGAAGAGAAATAGTTTTTCTTCCAGGCCCTCCAGAAATAGAGAATCACCGCCACCATCGTACCGGTATGCAACATTACCAGGAGCAGGGTCATTTCCGGGCTGGTGGGATCGAGCCGCATCAGTTTCTCGGCCACGATGACATGGGCTGAACTGGAAATCGGCAGCAGTTCGGCGGCTCCCTGGACCAAGGCCAACACCATAATTTTGAATAGGAACAAGAAGCAGCTCCCTTCTCAGGGGCCCAGGTCGTCGCCAGGACCGCTCAGTCTATTTTAACCGAAAACCGAAAACGGAAAACCGAAAACTTCTTTTAGGCAAAACCCGTAGGGGCGACCCAGCGGGTCGCCCGCGCGTCCAGGTTGATTCGGCGGCCACACTGCCCGCCCTATAGGTTCACCTTATTGATTTAAAAGAGGAATAATATATTTGACTCCCTATCCCGTCTCTACCGTAGGGGCGGCGTCTCGCCGCCCTGGGCTGGGAAACCCCGCCCCAACAGCAGATAATTGAGGGAGTCAAGTATATAATTCCCTTTGAAAGTTATCATTTGGTGGGCTCGAGCCCACCTTACAGGGGCGACCCAATCACAGGCTGGAAGCCTGTGCCGCTGTCGCCCCCTACTGAGCAGGGCGGCGGTGATTACGGTTGGCGGCGCCGGTTTTTCCGCAGGGCGCGGGCGCCCGCCTTCCAGGTGGGCTCCCCTTTTTTGCCTTTTTTGTCTTTTTTGTCAGTGCGCCGGGCCGGTTTGTCGAGGGCCGGGGGAAATTCGATCCGAAAGCTTCCCGGGGTGGGCGGTGCTGGCGCGGCTTGGGGGAGCGGCGGCCTTTTCTCCGGCGCCGGGGGTGAGGGGAGTTGCAGAAATTCCCGGGGCAAGGCTTCGGCCAGGAAGAGATCCTCCCCGTATCCGGTAAAGGATTGCCCGGCCTGGGCCGCGGCCTGGGCCTGGATGGTGACCAGAACCGGCGTGGGGGCGCGGCGCTTCCCCAGCTTCAGGGCGGTTTCCGGGGCGCGGGCCAGCAGGAGCTCCCGGCCGGCGGCCGCCTTGAGGCCCTCCTGCCAAACGCGCTCGTGCACCTTGGGAGAAATGGCCAGGAAAAGCAGAGGTGGGGGTGGCAGCCCCGGGCGGCGCCGGGGCAGCGGCCCGGGCTGAAGACAGCGGATACGCTCCCCCTCCACCGCAAAGGCGGCGGGCTGCATCAGGGAGATCACCTGGTCCAGGTGGTGGCGCCGGACGAACCCCCAGTCCGGTTCGCGGATCAGGGCCTGGTGGAGTTCCTTGAAGGGGATAAAGCCGTCTTCCGAGAGCACCAGGCCGAACTCGTCGGGGTGGTGGCCCAGCATATAGGCCAGCATCCGCGCCAGGGCCTCCAATTGTCGGGGGAGCTTCATAAAGGCCCGCTTTTCGTTTCCCGTTTTCGGTTTTATGTCAGGCCGCCCTAGAAAATCCCTTCTCCCGAAGGCTCCTAGGGCGGGCGGCGCCCGCCGTCTTAACCAGCCTTCCCCATGAATTCCGGCACTTGGCCCCCGGGTCGATCTGCAAGTCTCGTGAATAAGGTCTTGCTCACGCGAGGGACCAAAAAGCCTATCCAGAAATTCAGAATACATCAAACATAAAACCTAAAACAGGAAAAAAGAAGACCGCCTTGCAGTTGACAATGATAGTTTATTGCACTATATTAGTAAGTTAAGGAAATTAGCCGCATGGGCCAGGGCCATTTTCATTCGCAGCATAAAGAGCTCCTGAAAGAGGCGGCGGTAATCGCTGAAGAGGTGACCTCCGACTTTTTCAAGCTGAGTCCGGCCCACTGGCGCCGGGCCCGCTACGACATTCTCACCCTGGAGGGTTTGAGCCGGGAGGAGATTTCTCCCCATGCCCACGCCCTGGTGGCCAAATACCAGGGTTGCCCCCAAAACTCCTCGCTGCAGTCGGCAGGGTTCGATTTTTACCGGGTCTGTCTCCAGGATCACAATATCCTCAAAACCCTGGAAGCTAGCCCGCAACTCTCCATGTTCCCCCTGTTGCTCTATATCATTACTCATGAACTGGTGCACGTCATCCGTTTCAGCCAGTTTCTGGCGCTCTTCGAGGCTTGCGGAGAGGAACAGGCCCTGGAAGAGGCCCGGGTGCACCGCCTGACCCAAAAAATCCTGGCGCCCTTGAATTTTCTCGAATTAACTCCGGTAATGAGTTATTATATATAGATTAGGCAAGGAGGTTGGCTGTATGCCGATTTACGAGTATCAATGCGCCGCCTGCGGGCAGGTGCTGGAAAAATCGCAGAAGTTTTCCGAGGAGCCCCTTAAAACCTGTCCGGCCTGCGGCGGTGCGCTCAGTAAACTAATCAGTTCCTGCGCCTTCCATCTGAAGGGCAACGGTTGGTACGTGACGGATTACTGCGGCAGCCGCAGCAAAGCTGCCGCGCCCGGTGATTCTTCCCAGGGACCCAAAGACGCGGCCGCTTCCGGAGAGCCGACCAAGCCCAAGGAAGCGCCCAAGGAGGCGTCCAAGGAAGCGTCCAAGGAAGTCAAATCGGCCCCGAAGCCCGAAACCGCGGCTTCCACTAAAAAAATCAAGTGACGCACCTGCTAAGATTCCCCGACCGGGAAAGAAAGCGAGCCAGCGGTGGCGGAAATTAAGAGCGCCTTGGAATTGGCTCTGGAAAAGGCCGAGCGCTACGGTAAGGCCTCCCGGGAGGAGATGGCTGCGGCGCAATATCAGGAACAGGGCCGCCAACTGGCGGTGAAGTTTCTCAAGGGGGAAGGCGATTTGGCAGCGGAGCTCAAGGACCTGCCCCCCCAGGCCCAGGAATCGGCCCGAGTCGCCATTAAGGAAGTCTTTTTGCGCAACATCGGCCTGCCCCGGAATGGGGAAGGGGACGAAC
>JBEKDQ010000170.1:0-5743 GCA_050014275.1 Desulfobaccales bacterium
CCACCCGGTGCATCTCCCGGGTGCGGATCTGGATCTCCAGCCGCTCGCCGTAATGGCCGATCACCGTCGTGTGAATGGACTGGTACATGTTGGCCTTGGGCATGCCGATATAGTCTTTGAGGCGCCCGGGCACCGGACGGAAAAGGGCGTGGATCACCCCCAGGGCCTCGTAGCACTCGGCCACCGTCTCCACGATGATACGAAAGGCCAGGAGGTCGTAGAGCTCATCCAGGGTGATCTGCTGGTCCTGAAGTTTGCGGTAGATGCTGTAGTAATTCTTGAGGCGGCCGCTGACCTCATCCTGGATACCGTGCTCCGCCAGCTTTTCCCGGAGCAGTTGGCAGACCTCCAGGATGTATTTCTCCTGCTCCCCCCGCTTACGGGACAGACTTTCCTGGATCTGCTGGTAGGCCTCGGGCTCCAGGTAAAAGAAGGAGAGGTCTTCCAGCTCCGCCTTGATCCGGAACATTCCCAGCCTGCCGGCCAGTGGGGCATAGATCTCCTGGGTCTCCCGGGCGACGCGCTTGCGCGCCTCCGGCTCCATGAACCCCAGGGTGCGCATGTTGTGGACCCGGTCGGCCAGTTTCACCAAGAGCACCCGGATGTCGTAGGACATGGAGAGGATCATCTTGCGGATGTATTCGGCCTGCTGGGTCTGCCGGTCGCCGAAGCTGAGCTGACCGATCTTGGTGACCCCGTTGACTATATCCGTCACTTCCTCGCCGAAATACTCTTCCAGATCATCCAAGGTGGCGGCGGAGTCCTCCACCGTATCGTGCAGCAGGCCGGCGCTCACGGTGGCCGCCCCCAGGCCCATCTGGGCCAGGAGGTACGCCACTTCCAAGGGATGCAGGAGGTAGGGCTCGCCGCTCAGACGCAACTGCCCTTCGTGGGCGCGGGCCGAAAAGACGTAGGCCTTTTCGATGATGGCGGTATCCGCCTGCGGATAGTGCTGGAGCACTTCCTCGATGATGTTCTGGAGGCGGATGATGCGGTTGGCCATGTGATACCGGCTTTGGTTTTTGGTTTTCAGTTAACCTGGGGCGCGGGGACCGAGGGCAGCCCTAACCAAAAAAACAAAAAACCTGCATTTAGATGTTCGCAGAGGTCTCGCTTGCGTCAGTCTGCTCGGCAATCCTCTGTTTCAGGTAATCGGGCAAATCATTGATCGAGACAAATTCCGGCTCCCGCTCGGATCCCCGCTGCTTCACTTCCGCCTGCCCCTTCTCCAGAGTCTTGGGACCGATGACCACTCGCAGGGGGATGCCCAGCAGATCGCAGTCCTTGAACTTCACCCCGGGGCGCTCATCCCGGTCGTCCAGGAGCACTTCGATGCCCATGGCCGTAAGCACCCGGTGCAGCTCATAGGCGCAATCCCGCACCATGGCGTCGGTGAGAGAGATGGGGATCAGGCCCACCTGCACCGGCGCCAGGGCCATGGGGAAGATGATGCCGTTGGGGTCGTGCCCTTGCTCGATGGCCGCGGCCACGATGCGGCTCACCCCGATGCCGTAGCAGCCCATGTAGATATACTGCTCGGCCCCTTCCTGGTCCAGGTAGACGGCCTTCATGGCCCTCGAATATTTGTCCCCCAGCTTAAAGATGTGCCCTACCTCGATGCCCCGCATTAGGGCCAGCGCCTCCCCGCAGCGGGGGCAGGGGTCCTGGGCCGTGATGAGGCGCAGGTCCGCCACCTGGGCGATCTTCAGATCCCGCCAGGGATGGACCCGCAGCAGGTGGTGATTATCCCGATTGGCCCCGGTGACCATGGAATCCAGGCGGGCCACCGCCTGATCGGCATAGATGGGGATCGTCAGGCCCACCGGTCCGGCAAATCCGGCCTCGGCCCCAGTAAGCTCCTGAACCCGGATCAGCCCGGCCAGGGCCAGGTCGGTGACCCCCAGGAGGTTTTTCACCTTCACTTCGTTGACTTCGTGGTCGCCCCGGATGAGGACTGCCACCGGGCCCTGCTCAGTCTCGTAAATCAGGGTCTTGACAATCTCCCGCGGGGAAATCTTTAAAAATCCAGCCACCTCCTCAACGCGGCGCACCCCTGGGGTGGCCACCAGCTCCCGGTCCCCCGCGGGGGGGCCGGGGACCGCCGCCTCCAGGGGCACCTCGGCCTTCTCCAGGTTGGCGGCGTAGTCGCAGCCCTGGCAGGAGGCCAGCAGGTCCTCACCGGTGTCCGCCAGGACCATGAATTCGTGGGAGAAGCTGCCGCCGATGGGGCCGGAGTCCGCCTCCACTACCTTGAACCGGAGGCCGCAGCGCCGGAAGATGCGATTATAGGCCTGATACATCTCTCGGTAGCAGGCCTCGGCCCCGGCTTCGTCCGGGTGGAAGCTGTAAGCATCCTTCATGATGAATTCCCGGGAGCGGATCAGTCCGAAGCGGGGCCGGATCTCATCCCGGAACTTGGTCTGGATCTGGTAGAGGTTTAGGGGCAACTGCCGGTAGGAATGCACCTCCCGGCGCACCAGATCGGTGATCACCTCTTCATGGGTGGGCCCGAAACAGTAGTTCCGCTCGTGGCGGTCCAGGAAGCGCAGCAGCTCTTTACCGTACACCCCCCAACGGCCGGACTCCTGCCAGAGCTCCGCCGGCTGCACCGCGGGCAGCAAGACCTCCAGGGCCCCGGCCCGGTCCATCTCCTCCCGGACGAGGCGCTCCACTTTGGCGAGTACCCGCCGGCCCAGGGGCAGGTAATTGTAGATGCCCGAGGCCACCTTGCGGATCATCCCGGCCCGCAGCAGCAGTTGGTGGGAAATCGCCTCCGCTTCCGCAGGCGTCTCTTTTAAAGTGGGAATCAGCATCCGGGAAAATTGCATAAACGCCCCTGACCAGCTTCATTTTATCACATCTAGCTTGCGATATATACCAGCCGCCGGCCCTGTCCGGTGAGCGGTTTTCGGTCTCGCCTGGAACCTGATTGAACCATCATGACCGAAAAATAAAAATGTAGAACCGCCGCCCTCGGCGGTTCCCGCGCCGGCGAGGGCGCCGGCGCTCCATTTTCATATGAAGGAAGCCGATTTGAGCGGCCGGTTTACCTCTTGTAGCATGACCATGGCGGCAATGCCACCCCGAATAAGCTCGGGGGCACGGCGTGCCGTGCCCCCTTAATCGGTAGCACAGGCGTCTCGCCTGTGCGTCTCGCTGCCGGTGAGCGCCATTAATAACGGCGGCCCCGGGCCGCCCTAGATTCTGCCTGGCGCCCTCCGGGTCTCGGGGGTACAGCGGGTTTCCGGCAACAGCCGCTCTTGCTGCATCCGGAAGGCCTGTTCCATGAGGACCTCCAGGTTGACGACGTCCTCCCGGTTGTATTGCAGGAGTAGCTCCAGGGCGGTGCGGTCGCCCCGCTGGTGGCGCCCCCAGAGGATCACCGCCATGTAGCCGTCCATGCCTTCCACCTCCCCGGGCCGCCGGATGCCAAAGCGGGGTTCGATCTTCTTGAGGCCCCCCCTGTAGCCCAGGCGGGCCAGGAGAAAGCGCAGGTCCACGTGCAGGGGCGGCAGGGCTAAGTCCGGGAAAAAGGCCTTTAACACCGGCAGGTCGAATTGGGTGCCATTGAAGGTGACCAACAGGTCGAAGTCCGCCAGGACCCGCGGGAACTGCTGCAGATTCACCCCCTGGACGAATTGGTGCAGGCCGCTGCCGGTATAGAGGCCCACCACGGTGACCGACAGCCCCGGCCAGTAGGTCCCGGTGGTTTCGATGTCCAGGTAGCCTACCTTCGGCCGGAAGGCCTGGAACAGGCGCCAATGCTCCGCCGCAGCCAGACGGGCCGCGAAGTAGGCGGGATCATTCACCTGGCGCACGGATTCCCGCAACTCCTCCTGGAGGCGCCGGAGCCGCTCCCAGGACAGGCCGGAGAGCCGCGGGGCGCTCAGAAAATCCTCCCAGGTCCCCACCCCCTGCCTCCAGAAATGGGCCTCACCCCGCGGCCCCACCCCGTTGAGGTGGATAAAGGTGCGCTTCAGCATGTGGTAGCATATCATCGCCTCTACTTTTTGTCACCCACCGCAAAAACCTGTAGGGTGGCACGAGCCCACCTTTTCCTTAATAATTTATCCTTCCTTCATAACGCCGTCAGTCGCCCACCCCAGGCGTCTTGCCGGGGGTCATCTTCTCCATTGAATGGCACATCCAATCTCGAAAAACCCCGATCAACCGCCCCACCACCGAAATGTGACAGGATTACGGGGCTTTTGAGGCCGCGGGATTGCTGAGCGAGTGGCGCAGGAAGTGGGCGATCTATTTACAACAATAGGGAAAAAATGGCCTTGACTGTAAACACATAATGTGTACATATATACCATGCGCTTTGAATGGGACGAACGAAAACGGCTTGCCAACATTGAAAAGCACGGCCTCGATTTTTTCGAGGTCATCAAGGTTTTTGAGGCTCCGCATGTCGTTGTCCCTTCAACCCATGAAGGCGAGGAAGAGAGGTTCCTTGCCATCGGGGTTTTTGAAGGCCGGTTGGTGACCGTCATTTATACTACCCGAAACGAGGTTATCAGGATTATTTCCTTTAGGAGGGCACGCCATGAAGAGAGACAAAAATATCAAGAGCTATACAGTGGCAGAGCTTAAGGCCAAGAGGGCGGAAAGCCGCACGGATTTGGGCCGGGTTGACGCTCAAACAGATGACGAACTGGAACGGCTCATTGCCGAAGACGAGGACGAGCGCGGTATTCGGGCCGACTGGACCCGGGCAAAACTGGTTTTGCCACAAGCCAAACAGTCTGTTCATTTACGTTTGGAGCAGGAGATCATCTCCTTTTTCAAATCGAAGGGAAAAGGACACATCTCCCGGATGCAAGCGGTTCTCAAGGCTTATGTGGACGCCCACAGGCCACCTACTAAATGAAAGCCCGAAAACACCTGACTTTTTCGAGGTAAATAAGTTCAAAGCCGCCACGAAGGGCAGCTGCAACGAGGCACAGCCCACCATTTCTTTCATTCCTCCTTCAAAATCGCTGCCAGATGGGGCTGGAGGGCCCGCCAGGCCGGGTAGGCCGCGGCGCCCAGCCCCAGGCACATGACCAGCGCCAGGCTCTGCCAGTAGATGCCGGGGGTCCAATGGAGCATGATGGTCCAGCCGAAGGCCTGCTTGTTAATGACAAAGATGAGCAGCAAGGAGAGCACCGTGCCGCAGGCGGCGCCCAGGAGGAAACTCAAAAAGCTGGCCAGACCCGACTCCGTGAGGACCAGGGCGAGAATCTGGCGGCGGGAGGCCCCCACCGCCTGGAGCAGGGCCAGCTCCCGCTCCCGCTCCATGATGAGCACCAGGAAGGTGGTGATGATGCCGAAGACTGCCACCACCACCGCCACCCCCTCCAGGGCGTAGGTTAAGGCAAAGGTTTCATCGAAAATTTTTAGGATCCCCTGACGCAATTCCCGGTGGGACAGGGCGAGGAGGTGGTAGGGGGCCCCGTATTTCTCCTGAAGCCGGGCCTGCACCTGGGGCAGCCGCCGGGGGTCCTTCAGGTAGAGGCGCACCGCGTTCAGGTGGCGGTCCCGCCAGAAGCGGCGGAAGAGACCGATGTCCATCCAGAGGCTGGGGCCGTCGGTGCGGTAGTCATAAAAAACCCCGGCGATGGTGAGTTCCTGGGGCCCCGCCGGAGTGGGCAGGATGAGGCTGTCCCCTTCCCGGTAATGAAAGGCCTCGGCCAGGGTCTCGGAGATGACCACCGCAGGCTTGAGGGGAGGGCCGGGGGAAGGCACTTCCCCCGCCCTC
>JBEKDQ010000171.1:0-5660 GCA_050014275.1 Desulfobaccales bacterium
ATCGGCTTCGGGGCCATCATCGGCTACGAGCCCCAGGACTACGCCTTCAAGGGCGCGGAGAGCTACACCGTCATCGGCGACCATAACCTCATCCGGGAGTACGTCACCATCCACCGGGGCAGCAAGGCCGGGAGCGCCACCCGGGTGGGAAACCACAATTTCCTCATGGCCCTGAGCCACCTGGCCCACAACTCCTCCCTGGGGAACCACGTCATTGTGGTCAACGGCGCCCTGGTGGGGGGCTACGTGGAGGTGGCCGACCGGGCCTTCATCTCCGGCAACTGCCTGCTGCACCAATTTATCCGGGTGGGGACCCTGGTGATGATGCGGGGCGGGGCCCGAGCCTCCCGGGATCTGCCGCCCTACAGCAACATCGACGACACCCACACGGTCAAAGGCCTCAACCTGGTGGGGTTGCGCCGGGCCGGGTTTACCGCGGCCCAAATCGCCCCCCTGCGCCAGGCCTTCCTGACCCTCTTCGGACGACGCACCAACCTGGCCAGGGCACTGGAGCAGGTGGAAGCCGAGGCGCCCCAGACTCCGGAGGTGGCCCACCTGCTGGCCTTTATCCGCGCCTCCAAACGGGGGGTGGCCATGGGCCCCCGCCAGGTCCGGAAGGACGATGAGTTCTAAACGCATCCTGGTGATCAAGTTGAAGCAGCCCGGGGATGTGCTGGTGTCCACCCCGGTGATCGCCGCCCTCAAAGAGGCCTGGCCCCACTGCCACCTGACCTATCTGGTCCCCAAGGGGACCGAAGAGATGGTGGCCGGGCACCCGGGGCTTGACGACCTCCTGGTGGTGGCGCGGCGCCAGGAATCCTGGGGGGAGGCCCTGGGCCTGGTCCGGGAACTGCGCCGCCGCGGCTTCCACCTGGTCCTGGAACTCTCCGGCGGCGACCGGGGGGCCATCTATGCCCGGCTCTCCGGGGCCCCGGAACGGCTGGGCTTCGACCACTCCCGCCGCCCTTTCTGGCAGCGCCGCGGCTGCTTTACCCGCCTCCTGCCCCGGCCCGCGGTCAGGATGCACCTGGTGGACCAGAACCTGGAGGCCTTGCGGGCCCTGGGCCTCTCGCCTTCAGGACCGCGGCTGAAGTTTTATTGGGATCGGCAGGTGGAAGAGCGCACCCGGGAGCTGCTGGCTTCCCGGGGGTTGGCCCCCCGCGCCTTTGTGGTGATGCACCCCGGGGCCGGCTGGCGCTTCAAGTGCTGGACCCCCCGGGGATACGCCCGGGTTTTGGAGGCCCTGCAAGGCGAGTGGGGCCTGCCGGTGGTCCTTACCGGCAGCCGGGCGGCGCACGAGCAGGAGCTGTTAGCCGCCATCCTCCGGGAGAGCCGGCTGACTCCCATCAACCTGGCCGGCCGACTCACCCTCAAGGAACTGGGGGCCCTCATCCGGCGGGCCCGGTTTTTCTTCGGCGTCGACAGCGCCCCCATGCACCTGGCCGCGGCGGTGGACACCCCGGCGGTGGCCCTCTTCGGCCCCAGCGGCGCGTTTAACTGGGGGCCCTGGGGCGAAGGCCACCTGGTGCTCCAGAAGGATTGGCATTGCGTCCCCTGCGGGCGGGACGGCTGTGAGGGCTCCAAGATCAGCCGCTGTCTCACGGAAATCGAGCCGGAGGAGGTTCTGCAGGCCATGGCCCGGCACTTCGGCCAGCCGTGAAGACAGCGGTTTTCTGACGCCGGTTTTCGGTTTTCTGTTTTCGGTTAAGAATTTGGTGGCGCAGGCCGAGACTATTGCAAGGTCTCATAAATCGCCGGCTGGCGCATCTTATGGGAGAAGGCGTAGGGCGCGTCTTACGCGCCATTAATGGTACCGTGAAAGGGCGGTTTTCGGTTTTCAGTTTTAGGTTAGGAAATCCCATGGCATAGGCGTCTCGCCAGTGTGGGACTTGATTAGTTATGTAGCGCCTGTAGTGCCGGAGTTCGGTGGCCGCAACGAATCCCCGGCCCCGGCATGGGCTTTCTGAGATCACGGCGGCAGAGGCCGCCCTGGATACTGACCCCAAAATTTAACCAGACCTTCTCACTTTCCCAGCCCCTTTCTTCCGCTGCTTTGCGGGGAGAGGGTTGGAGTGAGGGGGGATAGAGGAGCTGAAACCATGGCCCGCATAGTGGGTGACCGGCTATTGGTCAATGTGGCCCGGAAACCCGGGGAAGAGCAGATCATCGATCTGATGCAGCTTTTCAACCGCAACCCCAACCGGATCATCGCGGTGGCCGGCACGGTGGGGACCGACGGGGGGCCCAACACCTGTCCCGTTACCCTCATTTATGCCAAGGATGAGCGGACCCTGCTGTTGGCCACCCTGAGGACCAGCGCCACCACCGCCAATCTGCGCCGGGACGGCCGGGTTTCCCTGGAAATCCTGGGCTCCGAGGATCTGGTGCTGGGCATCCAGGGCAGCGTGCGGCTCCTCAAGGAGCCCATGGCCATGAGCGACGCCATGGCCATGTGGGAGGTTAGGGTGGAGAAGGTCAAACAGGACACCTCCTCGGCCCAGCGGGTCATCCAGGGCCCCGCCTCCCTGCCCCGCTCGCAGAAGGCCGTGGAATTTGAGCAGGCTGCCATGGCCGAACTCATGGCCGCGGCCAGAGGCGCAGCCACCTGAGCCGTTAACAGGTTGCAGCGGCGTAGGGGCGACTAGTATCGTGTCTCGGGAATATCTTTAATATCTCTTGGCCCCAAAACTCCCCCTCCCTTGAAGGGAGGAGGTTAGGGGGAGGGTGATAACATTTGGAGATCACAGAACAAATAATCACCCCGCCCTTTCAAGGGGGAGGGAATAAAACGGGTTCATTGATTAAGGTTTTCCCTACACTAGGGTGATGCTTCATAATTGCTATGACATTTCAAACTGCGGTTTTTTAACCCCATTTGAAAAAGGGGGGCAGGGGCTTTTTTTAGCCGTGTCTGGCAAGTTTGGAACTTAGGTTTTCACTTGATTTAATGCCATACTATTTACAAAGCACAACCCTAGGCGAGTCTCCCGTAGGGGCAGAGCTGGCCCTGCCCGATATCTTGGTCATGATGCAGCAAATAACGCCCCTGCAGCTCCCCAGGATGGAAAACCTGGGACCCCAAAATACCGGCCCGGGCGAGACGCCTGTGCTACCAGAAATCCATGAAGATCGCTATGTTGAGGCAGAGAATGGGGGGCCCCGGCGGGGCCGAGACCACCGTGCAACACCTGGCCCGGGGGCTGGCGGCGGCGGGCCACCAGGTGGCGGTTTACGGCAGCGAGGCTGAAGCCACCGCCCGGGCCGCCCTGGGCCCGCAGGTAGGTTATGTGCCGGTGCCGGTGTGGCCCGGCAAGACTGGCCGTCTCCTCTCCTACGTGCTAGGCGCCCGCCGGCTCCTGAAAAAGGCCGCCCCCCAGATGGTTTTCAGCCTGGAACGCGTCCTGTCCCCACGGGTTTATCGAGCCGGGGACGGCTGCCACCGGGAGTGGCTCAAACTGCGCACCCCCTTTCTCTCCCCCGCCGCCCGGGCCTTCCAGGGCCTCAGCCTGTTCCATCGGGTGATGCTGGCCTTGGAGGAGCGCCTCTTTGCCGACCCCGGCCTCCGCCGGGTCATCGCCAATTCCCGTCAGGTGAAGGAGGAGATCATCCGCCATTACCGCCTGGACCCGCAACGGTTGGCGGTGATTTACAACGGCCTGGACCGGCGGAGATTCCGGCCCCTGGAAGAGCCACAGCGAGCGGCCCTGCGGGCCGCGCTGGGGGCGCCCGCCGGTCCCATCGTGTTATTCGCCGGTTCCGGCTTTGCCCGCAAAGGTTTGACCTATCTCCTCGAGGCCTTTGGCGGTCTGCGGCGTAAAGAAGCGGTCCTCTGGGTGGTGGGCAAAGGGGAGCCCGCCACCTATCAGCGGCAGGCACGGCGGCTGGGAGCGGCGGCGAGCATCAAGTTTTGGGGACCCCAGGCCGACCTGGCGCCCTTTTACCAGGCCGCCACGGTGCTGGCCCTGCCCACCATCTACGATCCTTGCAGCAACGTGGTCCTGGAGGCCCTGGGTTGCGGCCTCCCGGTGGTTACCACCGCGGCCAACGGCGCCGCCGAATTCCTGCGCCCCGATGGCCACGGGGAGGTCCTGGGGCGAGCTGATGACGTCTCCGGCTTGACCCGGGTCCTGAAGGAATATCTCTCCCGGGGCGAGGCCCCGGAGGTGCGCCGGGCTGCGGCCGCCGCGGTGGCTCACCTTAGCTGGGAGGCCACGATAGATCAGACCCTGTCGGTGCTGGAGGAGGCTACGGCCCCAAGCAGACCATGATTGCCCTATACTTCGACGGCTCCCTGACCTTGAAAGAGCTACCCACCCCCGCAGCCTTTAAATCCGGGGAGGTCCTGATCCGGGTGCGTCTGGCCGGGGTGTGCGGCAGTGACCGGCAGATTCTCCTGGGCTACCATGGTTTTCGCGGGGTGCCGGGGCACGAGTTCGTGGGGGTGGTGGCCGGCCCAGACGGCTCTCCCTGGCTAGGCCAGAGGGTGGTGGGAGAGATCAACCTGGGCTGCGGAACCTGCGACCAGTGCCGGGAGGGCCTCTCGCCTCACTGCCGGGAGCGCCGGGTTCTGGGCCTCAAAGACCATGACGGGGCCTTCGCCCAATACCTGACCCTCCCTGTGGCTAACCTCCATCTCGTGCCCCCGGAGGTCCCGGACCAGGCCGCGGTCTTCACCGAACCCCTGGCCGCGGCCCTGCAGGTCGCCTACAGCGTCAGGATTTCCCCCGGGCAACGGCTTCTGGTGGTGGGGGACGGGCCCCTGGGCCTGCTGATCTCCTGGGTCCTGGCCCTGCGGGGCGCCCCGGTGCAGTTGGCCGGCCACCACCCGGAACGCCTGGCGCTGGCCCGCCCCTATGGGGTGGCCACCTTTCTGGAACAGGATCTGCCCGCCGGGGATTATCACACGGTGGTGGAGGCCAGCGGCTCTCCGGGAGGGTTGACCCAGGCCCTGGCCCGGGTCCGACCCAGAGGGGCAGTGGTCCTGAAGAGCACTTATGCCGGCGCCTTTCCCCTGGACCCGGCGGCACTGGTGGTGCCGGAGGTGCGGCTGGTTGGCTCCCGCTGCGGACCCTTCCCGGAGGCCCTACGCCTGTTGCGCCAGGGCTGGGTGGACCCCCGGCCCCTGATTGGCCGCACAATCCCTCTATCCCAGGGGGTGGCGGCCCTCACCACGGCCCGGCTTCCGGCAGAACTGAAGGTGTTGATCGACTGTGTCGAAGGTTCTGATTCTCCATAATCCAGCGCCAATTTCAGCCAGACGCCCCCCGGCTCCAGGGGATGCGAGGGTTCACCCCAGCCAGGCAACCTCGAAGTACGAAAAGTTGGATTTATTAATGGGAGCGGAAAAGAGATTAAATTTCCCCTCGCCCTGGCCCTCCCCCATCGGCGGAGAGGGGATAAAATGAAACTTCCAATTTTTCGCCCTGAGTAATAAGAAATGGGGCGGGTCCCAATAGTGTCCGGCAGAGATTTTGCATAATGGCTGGCGAATGGAAATTGAAAAATGTAGCCGCAAACCTTTGGCCAGAGACGACGGCGGCAGCCCCGAAGCGCCAAAACCCCCTCTCCCCTGTGAGGGGAGAGCGACTGTCTTGTTTGTCAAGCTGCAATAGGCAGCTGTGGGTTCCAGTAGGTACCGTTTTTGAGCATGGCATTAAGGA
>JBEKDQ010000172.1:0-5645 GCA_050014275.1 Desulfobaccales bacterium
CTCCTTTCTCGTGCCCGAAGAGTTCGCTCTCCAGGAGATGTTCGGTGAAGGCCCCGCAGTTGATGGCAATAAAAGGGCCGTAGCAGCGGGGGCTCTGGGCGTGAATGGATCGGGCCACCAACTCCTTGCCGGTGCCGGTTTCCCCGGTGAGCAATACGGTGGCGTCGCTTTGCGCCACATCCACGATGGTCTCAAAGAGCTGGAGCATGGGTGGGGATTGGCCCACCAGGTTTTCAAACCGGCTAATGGTTGCCACCCGGTCTTTGAGAATTAGATTTTCCATGGCCAGGGTCTGCACCTGCACCAGTTTCTCGATAATGAGACTCAATTCCTCCAGGTCGAAGGGTTTGAGCAGATAGTCATAAGCGCCCAGCTTCATGGCCTCCACCGCGTCCTGGATAGCGCCGTGGGCCGTCATGACCACCACCGCGGTATCGGCATTGCTTTCCCTTAAGTTTTTGAGCACTGTAATCCCGTCCATCCGGGGCATCTTGACGTCCAGGAGCATGATGTCATAATGGGTTTCCTGGACCTTGGCCAAGGCCGATGGCCCGTCGGCCGCACTTTCCACCTCGTAGCCGTCCTGTTGCAGCCAGCCGCTCAAAGATTCCCGAATACTCATCTCGTCATCCACTACCAGGATGGAGATCTTCTTATGAGGCAACATGGTCTACTCCCGGTTCATAGGCGGGCAGACGGATGGTGAAACTGGCGCCCCGGCCCACAACGCTACCCACTTTGATAGTGCCCTGGTGGTCCCGGACGATGCCTTGAACCACGGAAAGCCCCAGCCCCACCCCGGAGCCCGCGTTCTTGGTGGTATAGAACGGTTCAAAAATTTGGGAAAGCCTTTCCTTGGCGATGCCCACCCCGGTGTCGCTGATCTGTACCACCACTTCCCGGCCCCGGGAATTACTGGTGGCCAGGGTCAAGGTGCCGCCTTTGGGCATGGCATCCTGGGCATTCAACAACAGATTCAAAAAGACCTGCTTCATCTGCCCCGGATCCGCTCGCACCGGCAGCAGGTCCGCAGCCCAGCTAGTTTCTACCGTGATTCCCTGCAACCGCAGTTGGTACTCGGTGAGGGATATGGTTTCGGCCAGCAAGGTGTTGAGCGAGACCGGTTTGAATTCCGGCTTGGACTTGCGGGAAAAGGGCAGGAGATTGGAAACCGTTTTACTTACCCGTTGGGTCTCATCAAAAATTATATCCAGGTAATTTTGCACCTTCGCCAATTCCGGCTCGCCGGCTGGCCCCTTCTTAAGCAGGCGCTGGATCAATTTGACGAAATTGAGGATGCCGGTCAAGGGATTGTTAATCTCGTGCATGACGCTGGCGGATAACTTCCCCAAAGAGGCCATCTTGTCGTCGTGCATGATGCGGGTGCGGGTGATCTCCTGGGTAATGTCCCGGGACAGGTCGACCACCTGATGGACCCGTCCTTCCTCATCAAACAGTGGGTGGTGGACCACGTGAACATAGCTTTCCCGGCCGTCCTTGTTAAAGTGGATGTGGATCGCAGAAGCGGCCTTACCGGTGGCCACGGCGTCTTTTAAGGGACAGGGATGATCGGGGCTGGCGCAGGGCTCTTGCAGGTGATGCGACACTTCATAACAATGCTTGCCCACCACCTCTTCCCGTTCTGATCCCACCATTTTCAACAAGGCGCGATTGACTTCAACGATCCGATAGTCGAGGTCGATCACCATCATGTGGTCCTCGATGCCGTTGAGGATGGTTTCCAAGAAGGCCTTCCCCTGGATGGCCTCCTTCAGCAGCTGCCGGCTCTCGTCCTGGCATTGCTGCAGTGCCTCTTCCAACTGTTTGCCAGGGGTGATGTCCTTGATGGGACTCAAGCTGAACTCCAGGGAAGCGGTGGAAATCTTTCTTTGACCCCAACCACCGCGGCTCACCAGGCCACAGGAAAATGTCCCTTTCCGCCTTAATGGAGGTTGGGGAAGGCCATTGTTTAATATTTTAACATAAATTTTTTAGCTTATCCAAAATTGCCCAGGAATAGACAATAAATCAACCTGGAGCCAGTAGTGTCCGGCAATGTTTTTGCTATGAGGCAGGCAGTAGGGATTTGTTTGAACATAGGTATGCCCACCAGCTAATCAATTCATCGGATTTACAAGCTATTTCCCTCTCCCCTCATGGGGGGAGAGGGCAGGGTGAGGGGGATATGCGACGCCCAATGAAGCCACCCCTCACCCGGTGTCGTCCCCTCGCAGGGGAGAGGGGATTTAGTTGCATGGATATAATATGTTGATATCGTTGAAATTACAATGTCTAGAGTTTAACTGCGAGATAGTGTAATCTTCCCCTTGCAATTTTATTGCCGGACACTACTGACCTGGAGCCGGTCTAGCGCCATCGGGTTAAGCGGAATCAGAGGAACCTGCTTGATAAAATCCGGGAACGGAGGGTGGTTTTTTCGTTTTTTTTGGGTTTGTTTTTTTTGTTAGGGCTGGCCTGGCAAATTATTTTTGAGAGGCCCCTTGATTTTATAATATATAGATTTAATATATATAAGATGTTTATCAATCACCCCACGCCGGGGAGGAACCTTGGATGAGATTCTTGGTAAAAAAAGAGTGTATGGCCGATGCTACCGCAGACCTGGTCCATCGGGTGTGTCCCATGCACCTGCTGGAACCTTCCGAGATGATCAAGCAGTTAAAGACCGGCCAGGTCTTGGAAATCGTCACGGATTATGACGGCGCTCTGGAAGACATCCCGGCTTGGTGCTCCAAGCACGGTCAGGAGTTCGTGGGCATCTGTGAAGAAGACTGCGAAGATTGCTATAAACTCTACATTCGCAAGTGCTCTTGAGGATAACATGATAACTCGCGTCTATCTGGATCACGCCGCCGCCACCCCGGTGCGACCGGAAGTCATGGATGCCATGCTCCCCTATTTCTGCCAGCGGTTCGGCAACCCTTCGGCGGTGTACGACTTGGGAGGGGAGGTCAAAGAGGTGGTTGAGGCTCATAGGGGCAAGGTGGCCCGGCTTATCGGAGGCCACCCCCCGGGGGTCATCTTCACCTCCTCGGGCGCCGAAGCCAACAACCTGGCCATCAAGGGTGCGGCCCTGGCCAACCTGAAGAAAGGCCGCCACCTCATCGTCTCGGCCATTGAGCATCACTCGGTGTTGAATTCCGCCCGCTTTCTGGAGAAGTTCCACGATTTTGAGGTGACCTTTCTACCGGTCAATCAGCATGGGCTGGTGGAGGAGGAGCGGCTGCAAAGAGCCCTGAGGCCCGAAACGGTCCTGGTTTCCATCCAACACGGCAGCAATGAGATCGGCACCGTCCAGAACCTCGCCCAATTGGCGGCCATCTGCCGGGCTGCCGGGGTTCTGTTTCACAGTGATGCGGTGGCAACCGCCGGCCAGATCCCCATTTCGGTGGGTGATTGGCAGGTTGATCTCCTCAGTCTTTCCGGGCCGGCCCTGGGGGCGCCTAAAGGCATCGGCGCCCTTTACTTCCGTCCCCAACTGCGTCTGGTGCCCCAGATTCATAGTGGCATCCAGGAAAGCGGCCGCCGCGGGGGCACCGAGAACGTTCCCGGCATCGTGGCCCTGGGAACCGCGGCAGAATTGGTCCAGGGGGAGCTGGAGGCCAGTTCCCGGCGCCTGGGGAAATTGCGGGACCACTTGGTGGCCGGCATTGGGGAGATGGTATCCTGCGCCATTTACACCGGGCACCCGGAGCAGCGATTGCCGGGCCATGCCAGTTTTTGCTTTGAAGGCATTGAGGGCGAGGCCCTGGTCTTTCTCCTGAGCCGGCGGGGGATTTACGCCAATACCGGCTCCGCCTGCGCTTCCAAGGCCCTGAAGGTTTCGCCGGTCCTGGGCGCCATTGGTCTCAACCCGGAGATGGCCCAGGGTTCCCTGGTGCTGACCCTGGGTCCGGAGCACCAGGAAGGGGAGATGGACTATGTTCTGACCGAGCTGCCGCCGGCAGTGGAGAGACTCCGGTCCTTCTCCCCGGTCTGGAGCAAGAAGATGGCGGCGGGGTCAGGGGGGAGTCAGGCATGAAACTCTCCACCCGTAGCCGTTATGGCGCCCGGCTCCTCCTGGACATGGCCCAGCATTACCAGCAAGGGCCCATCCAATTGGGGGAGATCGCCAAACGGCAGGAGATTTCGGTGAAATATCTGGAGCAGATCATTATTCCCCTGAAGAAGGCCAACTATGTCCTGAGCGTCCGGGGCCCCAAGGGGGGGCATTCCCTGGCCCGGCCGCCGGAGGAGATTACCCTGGGGGAGATCGTGGCCCTGTTGGAAGAAGGGTGCAGTCTGGTGCAGTGCAGCGAGTATGCCGATGTCTGCTCCCGCTCCGGCGCCTGCCCCACGCGGCTCGTTTGGCAGGAGGCCGCCCAGGCGATGTTCGATAAATTGTCTTCCATTACCCTGGCTGACCTGGCCCAGCGGGCCGGGAGCGCCGGCCCGGCAGTTCAAGGAGTCTAAAGATGTACTCGCAAACGGTGATGGACCATTTTGCCAATCCCCGGAATGCCGGGGTCATCGAAGACGCGGACGGGGTGGGTGAAGTGGGCAACCCGGTCTGCGGCGACATGATGACCTTTTATATCAAGGTGAAGGACGGCTCGCTGGTGGACGTGAAGTTTCAGACTTTCGGCTGTGTGGCGGCCATCGCAGTCTCGGACATAGTCAGCGAAATGGCCATAGGCAAGAAGCTGGAGGAAGCGCAGCAGATCACCCGGCAGGTGGTGGCTGAAGCCCTGGGTGGTCTGCCCCCCAACAAGATGCATTGCTCCAACCTGGGAGCGGAGGCCCTATCCCTGGCCATCAAGAATTATCAGGAAAAAACGGGGCAGTGACCTTAAGATCCCGTTTACCGTTTTCCGTTTTCCGTGGAAGGCAAAAGCAAAGAGGCGATTCTGCGGCCCACAAGCACCGCGGCTATTAGGGGCAAGCAGGACCTTGGCAAGACAAACGGCGTTCCCAAGCGGGAGCTTGGGAATGAGAGCCAGACGCAACCTGCAGCTTATAGGGCGGGCTGTGCCCGCCGCCATTGTCTGGCCCCCACCGTCCCAAGGCGACGGGTCATCTCCCCGTGGGTGTGTACCTCCACCAGACATAGCCCTGGAAATTGGCGGCCACAGGCCGCCCTATGAGGGCTGGGCTGTAGGGGCGCCTCAACGCTGCCCTCGTTTAGGCGCGTCTTACGCGCCATTCAGTAATTCCGGATCACACAAATGGTGCGTATGACGCACCCCTACGGCTCTCTAAGATCCCGTTTACCGTTTTCCGTTTTCCGTTGCTTTTGCCTTTCACGGAAAACGGAAAACCGCCCCTTATCAGAGTTCCACCAGGCGGTTTTGGATGGCAAAGAGGGAGATTTCGGCATTGTTCCGCAGGTTCAGTTTCCGCAGCAGCCGCAGCCGATAGGTGTGCACCGTATTGGTGCTGAGGTGATAGGCCTGGGCAATCTCCCGGACCGTATGGCCCAAGGCCAGGTGCCGCAATACCTGGATCTCCCGGTTGGACAGGGTGTCCAGGGGGGTGCGGTTGCGAGCCCCGGCGGCCATATGCTGCGCCAGGGATTCGGCGGCGGAGTCGCTGAGGTAGCGGCCGCCGGCGTGGACCTTGCGGATGGCGTTCACCAGTTGCTCGGG
>JBEKDQ010000173.1:0-5637 GCA_050014275.1 Desulfobaccales bacterium
GACTTGGTCTCGTGTCTATGCTTTCTCATCTGCGACAACTTCAATATACTTCATGAACCGCCGTGTACGGAACCGTACGCACGGTGGTGTGGGAGGACGGGGTTCGCAAGAACCCCTCCTACCCGATATGTTCAGCAGCTCCTGGGCGTTGACGTACATGATGTCCGGGCTCAGGCGGTAGTTGTTCCAGAAGGCCTCCAGGGCGGCGTTGATCTCGACGATGCCGCCGGCCCCGTCCGCGGTCAGGGGCGTTCCGGTGCCCGGCGTGCCGGTGGGCATCCTATAGACATAGGAGCCGGAGCCGGGGGTGCAGATCTGGGTGATCAGGCCGTCGAACAGCAGGGCGTTCATGCTGTTGTCCGCGGCCGTCAGGCTGGCGGCGGTCTGGGTCCCGGTGGCCGCGGCCAGGATGAGGACGCTGTTGACGGTGGTGATGGCCCCTAAAAGCTGGGTCCCCGCGGTCGGCCCCCAGAACCAGGCGTAGCCCACCGCGCCGTTGACCGGCGCCACCGTGGCCTTGATGCCGTGGGTGCTGTTGCCGTCGTTGGCGGTGGTGATGGTGGCCGGGGCGCTGGGCTGGGCCGAGCCGCCGCCGTAGGTGTCGGTGTAGCCGTCGGCGTCCAGGCGGGGGATGGCCTGCGGAATGGCGGTGGCCACCGAGGAGGCCAGGAAGCCTTCCAGGGTGAGGGCCACGCAGATCACCGTATAGGAAGTGTTGGGCAAGAAAACGCCCCCGGTGAGCACGTCCTGCAGGGGATTGGGCGTCGGGGTTTGCAGGAGGGCCAGATCGCAGTTGCCGCCCAGGAGGACCATCTCCTCGGACTGCATCAGGGACTGTAGGGTGGTGAGGATCGCCAGGGCCCGGTTGTCGGTGCCGGGCAGGGACGCCTCTTCGGCCTCGAAGGTCACGAAGGATTCGTGGCCCAGGGTCTTGTAGGCCGCCACGTTGGGCATGGTGGACAGGGCCACGGAGCCGCCGCGGTGGCCTTCGGAGACCCCCGGGGAGAGATGGTTGATGTTGATGCCGGTGACCGACATCCAGTGGACCGCGGTGCCCACGCCGCCGCCGACCCGGGTGATGGAGTTCCGGAGCGGGGTGATCAAGGGGTAGAGTTTTTTGGCCGCGGGTTCCAGGTCGTAGGCCACCAGGCCCTGGGCGATCATGATGCCTTGCTTGGCAAGTTCGGCAGCGTCCAGGACCTTGGCGCTTTTCAGAAGTTCGAGGGTTTCAGCAGTGGGATTCATTATAGCCTCCGGTTTTCAGTTTGATTAACGGCAACGTTTCCCGTTTTCCGTTTCCCGTTTCCCGAGAAAAGCAAAATCAAGCGGAAAACGGAAAACGGAAAACGTTTTTTAACGAATTAAGAACGGCTTCTGCCGGGCCGCGGCGATCTCCTCCAGCGCGGTCAGGGGCTCCTCCTTCTCGGTGGTCTTATTCAGGGCATCCGCCTCCTTGGGGACCGCCTTGAGGGCGCCCTTGGCCGGGGCCGGCTCGGCCTTGAGCTTTTCGACTTCGGCGGCCAGGGCCTCCTTTTCGCCGGTGACCTTGGCCAGGTCGGCCTTGGCCGCATCCAGGTCCGCGGCGGCCTTGGCCAATTCCTCATTAGCCGCCGATCCACGCCGATCCGCGCCGATAACCTTCTCCGCGGCGCAGTCGGCGCCCAGGGAAACGGAATGGTCATGCACCGCCTGGATGTGTTCCATGTCCGCGGCGGAATGACGCGCCCCGGCTTTTTGTAGGGGCGGCGTTCCGCCGCCCGGGGCGGGTTTAAAACCCGCCCCTACAATTTTACTCAGGTCGGCGAGCAGCTCGTCCACCTCTTCGGCGGCCATCGCCTTGAGGATCTCGCACCCCGAGGCCAGCCACTCCTTGAACTGCCCGGGGAGCGGGGAGTCGTCCATTTCCTGGGCCGCCTCCCAGTCAATGCTGTTGGCCACGTTGGTGAGGCTTTCGATCATCTGCGCAAACCAGCTCACGGTATAAAGGCCCTTTTGCATGGCGGGATGCGCTTCGCTTTCCCGCCCTACACTTTCCCGCCCTACGCTTTCCGTCACTACGTTTTCCGGCCTTAAAGCTTTCTCGGCCGAGGGCGGGCCCTCCTTGTCGATCTTGTCCTTCCAGGCGGCGATGATCTTGCTCTTGATGGACTTCAGGTCCGCGGCGTCATACTTGGCGGCGTTTTTGCCCTTGTTGATGTAGTTCCAGGCCGCCCGGATATGCTCCACGGTGTCGATGGGGTATTTTTTGTTTTTGGCGTCGGCGAACTTGACGTCCCCGTATTTCTTCTCGCCTTCCTCGGGTTTGACATCCTTGCGCTCCGCAACCTTTTCAAACTCCTTCTCCACCTCGGAGCCGTCGGCCTTCACCAGGGTGAAGCGGGCGGTGGGGACGCAGGGCTTGTCGGCCAGGGACAGCTCCACGGGTTTGGCGGCGTAGCGCACGTGGATGCCGTCCGGCTTCCGCCAGGCGTAGGAGCCGCCGAAGGAGAGGCCGGTATAGACGCCTTTGGCCAGCTTCGCCTTCTCCTCGGTGTCCACCACCTGGCCGCTGACTTCGACGCGCTTGGCCGCGTCGTTGAAGATGACGGCGGTGAGCAGGCCCGCGGCCCGTTTGGGGTCGTGCATGGCCCGGAGGTTGCCCCGGGATTTGCCGCCGCTATGTTCATAGGAATCATCCGACCAGGCTTTGATTAAAGGCTTACTGGCCTCGTAGTCGAAGATCTCCCCGGCCTGGTCGGGGATCTCCTCCGCGGCGATCCCGGTGAACTCCCCGGTGGCTTCATTGACCTTGACGAATTGGGCGAACATTATTTTGTGCATAAAACCTCCAAAAGATGGTTTTTCGTTAGTTGTCAGTTGCCAGTTCCCAGTTCCTTTTCTTTTACTTTTGCCTTTACTGGCAACTGGTAACTGGTAACTGAGAAATAAGCCTAATATCCCGGCACTCCGAACCGGCAGGTTCCAGAGGGATCTGGCACACCGTTATGATTGACAACGCCCCACCGAGTGCCCACATAAGCATTTATTGCAGGGACAATGACACTATTAGCCAAAGCATATGCTCCCCCGGAAACACCGCTGGTTGGATGAGTGTAATCGCTCAGAATGTAGGTACCATTTTCTGCGGGGTAGGTGCCCCAATTAGCCACAGCGTACGCCGACGTATCAGCAAGACCATCGGCGTAAGTTTGATAGTTGCTCGTGATTAGAGTATTATAGCTATTTCGCCAACTTTCATTAGCTGCCCACCCGCCTGCGGTGTGCAACCCCCTCGGTAACATTGTGCAAACTATTACGACATATCCGGCCTTTCTCCTATTCTGACAAAAAGCTGTTAACGCTGTATGGGCTGCTGTGTAAGTCTGATATGGACTACACCAACAATCATTAGTTCCTGCCCAAACAATACAATAATTCACCATTGCACTTGAATCATAAAGTGTATCAACAACCCCTACCCCTTCGTCGGCTTCCATTGAAGTAGCGTAGGGCGACTCCCCATTAACGACCTGCTCTCCGCTAATTCCCTGGTTTCCATAACGAGGCCGGGGAGTCATTAATGAATGTATGTAGGGAGGGGTGGTTCCTGATCCGCAGGGGATAGAATCGCCGGTAAGAGTGAGTTTGGCAGGGTTGGCGGTTGCGGGCAACCAACCGCTCAGACTCATCGCCGGATAGCGAGGCCAGCAATTAAAGTTAGCAAGCGTCCCCGTGCTGCTAACTGTCACCATAGCAGTGGTGTTGGTAATGCCAAATGTCGGAATGGGGGTGGTGGCCTGATTAAAAAAATCGTGGTACTTGGTGCCATTAACTAAATCCATAACGTTCTCATAATCACAAATGACCACTATTCTATAGGAAGTCCCAACATTGAAGGTGGGGTTATAGGTGTTACCGATTTGGGTGAGGACCCCGGCTATATCAGTAAATATCTGGATCGTACTGGTACTGCCTTGAACGCACCGGCATATCCAACGGTTATTGACGTCCTGGTAGCGAAAGGACAACTCCATAGTTTCGCCACTTGCGGGAGTCCAGGTGACTTCCACCATGGCGTCCTTTGTCATGGCTTGCGTCGCACCCGAAGATGGGGATGCTGTAGAACTGGTCGCCAGGCTGTTGCCGGTCCAGGTAATGCCATCATTAAACTGAGTCAGGTCTAAAACGGCAACGTCACTTACACTAAACGGGAGATTATAGTTGCAGATGCCAGGATACAAATTAGATGATCCCGTCGAGTCAACCCACAAAAGAGTCGGCTTTGAACAAAGGCCATCGAAGCCCAGAACGTAGTAGCCGGAAGCTCTATAAACCACCATATACTGCTGATAGGCATTAGGATAATTATTGTCGATAGATGTGCCTCCGCTGTAAACACTGAACATCTGTGGAGCTACGTAGTAAGAGGAGCCTCCTGTATTGGTTAGTTGTGCCCCATAAGACAGCACGCCAGCAGAGGTGGAGCTGGCCCAGCCGTACATGCCGTTCAAGCCAGAAGCCATTGTGGGATTAACTCTAATCCTGAACGCCGTACCCGCTGCCCTGGTGATCGGGTTATTACCTGACGTTGATTTGTAAACTATCACAGGAATACCCCATGATGGACTCGCCAGGCCCCCGGTACAAACCAGGACACCACCGGAGATAGATAACTCGCTGTTTGTGTCATGGACAACCCGAGTATAAACGCCGGCGTCGTCAGTTCCAGGAAGGGCAACCTGGAAAGTGTCGTGAAGGATGTAGGTAACGGCCCATGATGGACTTACCAGGACCAGAACCAAACCAATTATCAGAAGGAGTCTTTTCATAGCGTCCTCTTAGGGCGTCCAGGTGCCTTGAGCACCGATAATTACCCAGGTGTTTACTGAAGAAGCTGAACCAATAAGCTGTATTGTCACGGTTGCATAAGTTTCCGCCGCCTGTGAATCATATAACGTCTGCCCTGCCGTTCCGTTAGCGATAAAATTGCCACTGCCAGGGTTGATAGTTAAAGTATTGGCGTTGTTTTTTACAAACGTATATTGCAGTGGCGGGACAGATGAACTTATATCGGCAGCTAAATTGCCAGTTGGCAGGGAGTACGTATTGGTAGCCGAGCCGGTCTGAACGAAGGTTTGCAGGCTATTAGCAGCCGTCAATGAGACGGCATTAGTGCCGGAAGCTGAACTGGTGACACCTTGAGGGCCTCCGCCATTGGCCGCAGGGAGGACGCCGGAAACACCTGTTGACAGGGGCAGGCCGCCGCAGTTTGTTAAAGTGCCTGAGTATGGGGTCCCCAGCACAGGAGCCGTCAAAGTCGGCGAGGTCAGCGTCTTGTTGGTGAGGGTCTGCGTGTCGGTGGTGCCGACAATGAGGCCGCTGCCGGGAAAGGTTTCTCCGGTGACTGATCCGGCTGCGCCGGTGGTGCTCTGGTTAAACGTCGGCCAGGTCATCCCGGAGCCAAAGCTCTTGTTCGATAGAGTCTGCGTATCGGAGATTCCTACGAGGCCGCTGGCTGGAGCGGTTAAGCTGGTGCCCCAGGCCGAGCCGGTTGAGACTCCAATGCCGGCGCCGGGATAGACCATGTTGCCGGCGGGCAAATTCGTGAGCAAGGCGCCGCTCACCGCAGGAAGTTGAGCACTTCCATTGAGAGCAATA
>JBEKDQ010000174.1:0-5627 GCA_050014275.1 Desulfobaccales bacterium
GGGACGCCTGTGCCACCAAATTCTTCACAACTTTTCGGAGCAGACCTCGGCTACCAAGTAACCCTGGAAGCCGCATGAGGAACTTTTCGAAGCAGTCGCTCATGAGCCTTCAGCTCACCCGTAAATCATGAAAATGTAGCGCCGCCGCCCTCGCGGCGCGGGAACTGGCAACCAGAGGGTGGGGTATCCCACATATTCAGAAACTTTTCGGAGCAGTAATATGGCTGCTGTTGGGCCTGGCCGCAACTGGCCGAAAGCTAACAATGTCTTATGAACCGCGCAGTTACCGCAGTCGCATGGCCCGCGCCGGCCTGGTGGGATTCCGGGTGGTCGTCAGGGAGACCGACCTCTGGGTTCTGGCCGCCCGGGACTTCTCCCGAAAGGCGCGGGAGGTGGTGCTCCAGGAGCGCCGGCAGTTAGAGGCCTATATCGCCGGGCACCCGGGATTTCTTACGACCCTGACCCCCTGGCCAGAGGACCCCTTTGCCCCGCCGGTGGTGGGGGAGATGATTGCCGCGGCCCGGCGGGTGGGGGTGGGCCCCATGGCGGCGGTGGCCGGGGCCCTGGCGGAGCGGGTGGGCCGGGCCTTGGAGCAAGAGCCCTTGAGCCCCGAGGTCATCGTGGAAAACGGGGGCGACCTCTACCTGAAAGTGACTTTCCCTGCCATCGTCTCCCTGTTTGCCGGAAAATCCCCCTTGAGCCACCGGGTAGGCTTGAATATCGAGCCGGACCTGTCTCCCCTGGGGGTGTGCACTTCCTCGGGGAGCGTGGGCCATTCCCTGAGTTTCGGCCGGGCCGATGCCGCCTGCATCCTGGCGCACAAAGCCTCCCTGGCCGATGCCGCGGCCACCGCCCTGGGTAACCTGGTCCCGGAGGCCGAGGCCATTGGCGCCGCCCTGGCATGGGCCGCCTCCGTCCCGGAAATCCTCGGGGCCGTGGTGGTCGTGGGCGATAAACTAGGCGCCTGGGGCCGGGTCGAGCTGGTCCCCCTGGACGGATAATCAAAAGGAGACCTATGCGAAAATGGCCGATTCCCTCTGCAGTCCAAGGAAAAAGAGGATTAGAGGGATTTTGTCTGGCGGCAGTGCCCATCCGGCATTTAAAACCTTTTAAAAATCAAATGTTTCATCGAAAGGACACTGCGTGTTGTAACCTTTGTAAAGGCTATGGACGAGATTTGGGTAAGATTCGCCCCGGTCTCAAATCATAGCAAATGCGGCCTTAATGAGCCTTCGGCCAACCCAAAACCAATCAAATCACCCCCACCCGGTGTCGCCCCCTCAAGGGGGAGGGAATAAAGCGGTTCTTTTTTCGAGGTTTTCCTGAAACACTACACTAGGAAAGGCCCCCCTCAGCCTCTACCATCCCAAAATATTTGCCTCCCCGCAAAAAGTTCTTGAATACCCCCCGAGGGTATGCTAATAACCATACCAGGGTAAGGTTATCATTATTATTTCCAGGGGAGGTGCGGGATGTCGAAAAGGATTTTTTGGGGAGGTCTTGGCTTTATTAAAAACGGCTTCCATTTGGGCCTCATCTGGAGGTTTTAAGGAGGAATTATGTACCTTCCGGACGAAGTGAAGGAAGAGATGCAAAGGAACGTCATCTCCCGGTTGAAGAAGATCGAAGGCCAAATCCGGGGACTCCGGGGCATGGTGACTGGCGACAAAGAGTGCGAAGCGATTCTCACTCAATTGAGGGCGGCCCAAGCCGCCCTGAAATCGGTGACCGCCCTGGTGTTAAAAAGCTACCTGGTTAAGTGCTACAGTGAAATGGCTGGGAAGAACAACCCGGGAGAGTTGTACCACAAGTTGGAAAAGACGGTCATTCTATTGACCAAATTCATCGGGGGTTAAGGCTCGTCTGGCTAATGGTCCCGATGGAACTGCCAGCCGCTTCAAGTCCTGATCCGGATTTGAGGAAGTCCGGCTGCAGCTATCCCCGGGATTTAGGCGCAATTAAGGAGGATGCAGAAATGAATGAACCGCAGCAACCCAAGGAAAGAGCTTGTTTTATCTGTTCACGTGACACCCTGGACGGCGCCTACCCCGCTCTCATCCTGGGCATCAACGCCGCCCGGCTGGGCATGGAGACCAAGTTGTTTTACACCTTCATGGGCGTAAATCTGGTGCGCAAGGGCGGCATCGAGAAGGCCAAATTTATCCCTGCGGGGGTCATGGGGGCGATGCCCGGCATGTCCACCATGGCTACGGCCATGATGAAGAAAAAGATTGAAAAGGCGCAGATCCCCAACCTGCCGGATCTCATGGAGATGGCCCAAATAGAAGGGGTGCAACTCATCGCCTGCAAGATGACCTTCGATATGATGGAGCTCAAGGATGAGGACATGAGCGAAGGTGTGGCGATCTGGACGGCAGAAGAATTTTTGAAGTACGCCAAGGAAGCCAAACTCTGTCTGTTTACCTAAACTGACCCAATAAACCGGGGCGCCACAGGTGGCGCTGGCCGCCGATGACGTCTGGGGCCTACCTCCGCAGGCATCATAAGGGACGCTCACAGGGGCCACTGCCGAGCAGGTTTTTGGGGGAACTTTAGGGCAAAATTTGCGCCGCTTCCTGGTTTGCTCCTGGCGTACAAGGCGCCGCGGCTTTTTTCCAGAAGATGCAGGCTCATTTTTTGGGTGGCGGCATTTTGGAAGTGAGATAGTATTAGTAAATGGGACCATTCGCCCCAAGTGAATATATCTGGCTCATCGCCCTGGGGGTGGCGGTGGGGTTTTTCGGCACCCTTATCGGCGCGGGGGGCGGCTTTGTGTTGATGCCGGTGCTCCTGCTGGTATATCCCCAGGCAAGCCCTGAGCAACTTACGGCCATTTCCCTGGCGGTGGTGTTTTTCAACGCCCTGGCCGGCTCCCAATCCTATGCCTTTATGGGGCGGATAGACTATAAGTCGGGCCTGATATTCGCCGCGGCCACCATCCCCGGGGCGATCATCGGGGCGCTTAACGCCTCCACCGTGCCCCGGCACCTGTTCAACGGCATCTTCGGAATACTTTTAATAGCCGTGGCCTTATTTCTAGTTTTGCGTCCCGAAACCAAACCTCGCTCGGAGCTGCACGTGCATAGCCCCCATGCATGGCGCATTGTGGAGACAGCCGACGGAGAGAGGCATTATTACAATTTCAATCCCCTGGTGGGCATAGGTATCAGCTTTGTGGTGGGCTACCTCTCCAGTTTTCTGGGGATCGGCGGAGGCATCATTCACGTGCCGGCCCTGGTTTACTTCTTAGATTTTCCGGTGCACATCGCCACGGCAACGTCCCAATTCGTTCTGGCGATCATGGCCTTTACCGGCACGCTAGTCCATATCTGGAATGGTTCGTTTCATGCGGGGGTAGTAAGGCATACCATGTCCCTGGCCATTGGGGTTTTACTGGGGGCGCCCATGGGGGCGCAACTATCCAACCGAATTGGGGGACCTTGGATTATCCGCATCCTGGCGCTGGCCCTGGGGCTTGTGGGAATACGCATCTTGATCATGTTCTTCCAACATTAGGGTCAGGAAACCTGGAGAATCAAGGGTGCACGGCCATAAATAGATTAATTTGTCATAATAATTAAAGATGCCAACTAAGGAAGAGATTATCGCCCGGATGAAGGAACCGATAGAGCCGCTCCTGGAAGCCCAGCGGGTGGAACTGGTCCCCCTGGCCGGATAATCGAGTTGAGAAAAGACCTTATTTATGCTTTAATTATATTATTGCCAGCGCTGAGGAGGTTGGGATGGATCGATTTTTCGTGGACCAGCTCTGGCAAACCTTGGAAATGGCATGGTCCAGAATGAAGACCGAGGTAAGCGGCCATATCGTGCTGGCGGTGGTCTTCGTGGCGATCGTCCTCCTCTTCTGGATTTTCTTATCGCCGGGGATTAAGAATAAATAGCCGGCCCCCCAGAACTGCAGCGATTTCGATTCCCGCCCCCTAACCCAAGAAACCAAACATTGCGCCGGAGCGGGCCGCGGGCGCCTGGGAACCGCGGTGGGGAAATCTGCCTGTTGGATGCCGGTCTTTTCCTGATCTCAGACTTGAAAAGTTGTGGAGAATTGGTGGCACAGGCGTCTGGCCTATGCGGACTGAGTGGCAGGCAAGACGCCCGCCCCACCGCTCTTCTCATAATTTATGGGTGGGCCAAAGACCCGTGAACGGCTGCTCACCTTTCTTTCCGGAGTTATCACCAGACCCTACCAGGCTTCATACCAGGTTGCCGCCGGGTTTTTGCCTAGAGGGGGACCCGGAGTCCGCCCTTGGGAGGCGCACCCATGGGTGCGCCTTTACAAAAGATTCTTCTACTTTTGATGGCAAACCTATTGTAATATCTCAGATTTTCCTCTAACAAAAAATGTTCTTCATCTTTTGCCCTTTAAAATGTAGCCACAAGCTTAAGCTTGTGAAAATCCTTAATAAAATGAGCGCAGGCTAAAGCCTGGGCTACCAGAAGATGTCGATATTTTTAAAGTTATTTCTGAAAGAATAACCGGCAAGATTCATGGCTCGCAGCCATCATCTCTTGAATCGAGAACAACCTTCGATTCTGCCGCCCGGGTAAAGCGGGCGTCAGGATGGGGACTTGCGCCGGCGTCCAAAATAGGTTGAAATATTAGGCAACTCTCGGGAGAGGGAAAGGCATGACGAAAGATCGTCCCACCGGTGAAAAGATCACCCCGGCCCCCGGGGGGGGGCTGCAGGTTCCCCAGCACCCCATAATTCTGTTTATCGCCGGGGACGGCACCGGCCCCGATATCTGGCAGGCCACCCGGCCGGTGCTGGACGCCGCGGTGGCCAAGGCCTACGGCCGCCAGCGGCAAATCGTCTGGCAGGAGATCCTGGCCGGGGAAAAGGCCTTCAAGCAGACCCGCAGCTATTTGCCGGTGGAATCCCTTACATCCCTCCGGGAGTTCCGGGTGGCCCTCAAGGGGCCCCTCACCACCCCCATCGGCGGCGGCTTCCGTTCCCTGAACGTTACCCTGCGCCAAGTCCTGGACTTGTACGCCTGCATCCGGCCGGTGCGCTATTACGCCGGAGTGCCCAGCCCCATGAGAGAGCCGGGGCTGATTGACATGGTGATCTTCCGGGAAAACACCGAAGACGTCTACGCCGGGATCGAGTGGCCGGCCACCAGCCCCGAGGCCAGAAAAGTCATCGCCTTCCTCAATGCCGAGTTGGGCTGCTCCCTGGACCCCACCGCGGCCATCGGCATCAAACCCATGACCGAGCGCTGCAGCAAGCGCCTGATTCGCATGGCCCTGAACTACGCCCTGGAGCATGGGCGGGCCACGGTCACCCTGATGCACAAGGGCAACATCATGAAGTACACCGAGGGCGCCTTCCAGAACTGGGGCTATGAGGTGGCGATGGAATACGGCGGCAAGGTGACCAACGAGGCGGAACTGGCCACCCGCTATCAGGGGGTCTTGCCTCCCGGCAAGGTGCTCCTCAAAGACCGGCTGGCCGACTCGCTCTTCCAGCAGGTGTTGCTGCGGCCGGCGGAGTATCAGGTGATCGCCACCCCGAACCTGAACGGCGACTACCTTTCGGACGCCCTGGCGGCCCAGGTGGGGGGGCTGGGGATGGCCCCGGGGGCCAATGTCGGGGATAACTGCGCCATCT
>JBEKDQ010000175.1:0-5578 GCA_050014275.1 Desulfobaccales bacterium
GAAAGCCGGTGGGGTCCGATTCCGCCGGCTCATAGCCCTTGCCCTTCGTGGTGAGGACGTGCACCAGAATGGGGCCCCGCAGCTTCTTGACGTTTTGCAGGACTTCGATGAGGTGATCCAGGCGGTGGCCTTTCACCGGCCCTAAGTAGTTGAATTTGAGGGACTCGAAGAGCATACCCGGGGTAAAGAAGGCCTTTAAAGACCCCTCGCTCTTTTTGGCCCAGACCAGCAGGTCGTCGCCGATGGCGGGCAGAGATTCCAGCAAGTTCTTCACCTGGTTCTTCAAGAAGACCATGGTGGGGCGGGTGAGCTGGCGGCTGAAAAAGGACGACAGGGCCCCGACGTTGGGGGAGATGGACATGCCGTTGTCGTTTAAGATGACGATGAGGTCCTTGTTCAGGTCGCCGGCGTTGTTCAGGCCTTCGAAGGCCATGCCCGCGGTCATGGCCCCGTCACCGATCACCGCGACGATCCGTTTCTGTTCCCGCTTCAGGCAACGGGCCGAGGCCATGCCCAAGGCGGCAGAGATAGACGTGGCGCAGTGGCCGGTGTCCAGGGAGTCGTAGGGGCTCTCGCTACGCTTGGGAAAGCCGCTGAGGCCCCCGAACTGCCTCAGGGTCTGGAAACGGTCCCGGCGCCCCGTGAGGAGTTTGTGGGCATAGGCCTGATGGCCCACATCCCAGATGATCTTATCCCGGGGGCAGTCGAAGACGTAGTGCAGGGCGATGGTGAGTTCCACCACCCCCAGGCTGGGGGCCAGGTGCCCGCCGGTCCTGGCCACGGTGGAGATGATCTCCTCCCGAATTTCCTGGGCCAGTTGTGGCAGCAACTCCGGGGGCAGTTTCTTCAAATCCCGGGGGTTATTGACCGCGTCCAGTAATCGGCGGGGGCTGCCTTCCGGCAGCGTTTCCTGGCGATTATTCATGTGACTATAACCCTCCCCTTATCATATATTTATAGCAGAAAACGCCAGGCAAATCATGTTATTTATGATGTCCGCGGGGGACCCTTGAATTAATTTGCCTCAGGAGCGGCGCACCAGCAGATAGCGGGCCAGTTCCCGCAAGGGCGCCGCCCGCTCCTTAAAGGGCTCCAGTTCGGCCAGAGCTTCCTGCACCAGGCGCCCGGCCCACTGGCGGGAGGTCTCCAGACCCAGGAGGGCTGGGTAGGTGGCCTTTTGCCTCTTCTCGTCCATGCCCGGGGCCTTGCCCATTTCGGCAGCCTCCCCTTCCACGTCCAGCAGGTCGTCGGTGATCTGGAAGGCCAGACCGAATCGCTCCCCGTAAGCGGTGAGGGCGGCCACCTGGGGGCGGCTGCCGTCCCCCGCCAGGGCCCCGGCCCGGGTGGCCGCGGTGAGCAGGGCCCCGGTCTTGAGACGGTGCACGATCTCCAACTCTTTCAAGGTGATCCGGCGGCCTTCGGCCATCAGGTCCAGCATCTGGCCGCCCACCATGCCCCGGTAACCCGCCGCCTCGCTCAATAACTGCTGGACCTCCAGCAGCATTACCTCCCGCCCCTGGAAGCAGGGCGCCGCGGCAGCCAAAGTATAGAAGGCCTCGGTGAGCAAGCCGTCCCCCGCCAGAATGGCGGTGGCTTCGTCGAACTGCTTGTGGCAGGTGGGCTGGCCCCGGCGCAGGTCATCGTCGTCCATGGCCGGCAGATCGTCGTGAATCAGGGAGTAGGTGTGGATCATTTCCAGGGCGCAGGCCAGCGGCAAGGCCGCATCGAAGCCGCCGCCCACCGCCTCCGCCGCCGCCAGGCAGAGGATGGGCCGCAGCCTTTTGCCGCCCGCGAACAGGCTGTAATGCATGGCCTGGACCACCCGAAAGGCCGGGCCCCGCACCGCCGGCAGGTAGGCCGCAAGGGCCCGGTTGACCAGACTGCGCCTCTGTTCCAGATAAGCCTTGAGATCCAATTCTTCCCGCATATTCGTTTTCGTTTTTCGTTTTGCCCGGAGGATCTAAGTAAAAACAGTGGTGTCCCGCAAAAAATTGGAGGATGAAGCTTACACTATCTCGCAGTTAAACTCTATTTATTTGTAAATTCAATGATATCAATATATTACACCGATGCAACCAAATCCCCTCTCCCCTGCGAGGGGAGAGGGATAGGGTGAGGGGTGGCTTCATCGGGCATCCATATCCCCCCCCTCACCCTGCCCTCTCCCCCCAAGGGGGGGAGAGGGAAAAAGCTTGTAACTTACGTGAATTATTAGATATTGGGGATGTCTAAGCTCAAACAAATCTCCAAGGTCTGCCTCATGGCAAAAACCCTGCCGGACACAAATGAAGTAAAAACCAAAAAAGCCGCCCCGAATTGGTTTTAAAGGTTTCCGCCTATGTTTCCTCTTAAATAATTTCAGCGCCCAGACGGCAAGGTTCTAAGTTCTAAGTTCTAAAGTTCAAAGTTCAAAGGAAATGCCTGGTTGCGAGAATTTAACCTTGAACTTTGAACTTTGAACTATTTTTTCAGTTTCCTTCCCCTTCCTCCTCCGGGAAAGGCCGGGTGAAGAAGCGGCCGGCATCATCTTTCAAGAGGAGCTCCACCCGGCGCTCCACTTCGTCCAGCTTCTGGTGGCAGGCCCGCACCAGGCCCACCCCCTCCGCGAAGGACTGCATAGCCTGCTCCAGCGGCAGCTCGCCGTGCTCCAGGGAATCCAACACCTCTTCCAGGCGCTTGAGCAACGCCTCGAAACTCTGGTCGGCCGATTTTTTTTCTTTAGCCATGCCTTTTGTTCCGTTTTCCGTTTTCCGTTTTCTGTTTTCCGTTTGAGACGTTCTTGTCCGTTCAGACTATGTCAGCGCAAGCTAAATCCTGCGGCTACATCTTGCTTTTCCATCTGCTCACTGCTTACTGCTCACTGTTCACTGCTTACTTCTTTCACTTCGCAATCCATCCGGCCCCGGGCCACCCGCACCCGCACCGCGGCGCCCCGGTCCACCTGGCTGGCGTCGCGAATCACCGTCTCTTGCGGCAGGAGAGTGGCCACCGCGTAGCCCCGTTGCAAGATGGCCAGGGGATTGAGTTGGTCCAGGTGGCTCTGGCAGTAGGCCAGGTGCCGGCGCCGGTCCTCGAGGCCCCGGCGGTAGCTCTGCCCCAGTCTCTGCCCCCCCACCTCCAGGCGCTGCCGCCAGGGAGGCAGGGCCCGCCGAGGGCTCAACAGCACCAGGCGGGAGCTGGCCAGGCGCAAGTGCTGCCGCTGCCCCGCCAGAAGCCGGCAGGCCCGCCGCACCAGGGCCTCGCCCTTATCGTCCACCTTGAGGCGCAGATCCACCAGGCGCCGGCCCATGTCCGGCAGCCGGCGGGACACCAGGTGGAGATGGTTCCGGGCCGCCTCCCGGCGCCTTCTGGCGGCGCCCCCCAGGGAGGCCCCCAGGCGTTCCAGGCGCCGGGTCAATTCGGCCTTCTCCGGCACCACCAGCTCCACCGCGGCGCTGGGGGTGGGGGCCCGCAAATCGGCGACGAAATCGGCTATGGTGAAGTCCACTTCATGGCCCACCGCCGAAACCACCGGCAGGGGACAATGGTGGATGGCCCGGGCCACCGCCTCTTCATTGAAGGGCCACAGGTCTTCCAGGGAGCCGCCGCCCCGGGCCAGGACGATAACCTCTATTCCGGGATAAGTGGCCAGGTCCTCCAGGGCCCGGATGATTTCCGGCGCCGCCTCCCTGCCCTGCACCTTCACCGGATAGACCAGCACCTCCAGGTTGGCATAGCGCTGCCTGAGCAGGCGCAGAAAATCCCGCACCGCCGCTCCGGTGGGAGAGGTAACCAGGGCGACCCTCTTGGGCAGGAAGGGCAAAGGCTTCTTCAGCTCCGGGGCGAACAGGCCCTCCGCCTGCAGACGGGTCTTCAAGGCTTCGAAGGCCTGGGCCAGGGCCCCCAACCCCAGGGGCTCCAGGTAATCCACCACCAACTGATACTCGCCCCGGGGTTCATAAACGGTGAGGCGTCCCCGGCAAAGGAATTGGCTGCCTTCCTGGGGCTTGAAACGCAGGTGTTGGTGATTACCCTTAAAAAGGACGGCCCGCAGTTGCGCCCGGGCGTCTTTGAGGGTGAAATAGTAATGTCCCGAAAGTGGCTGCCGGAGATTGGAGACCTCGCCGCTCACCCAGACCAGGGAGAAATGGCTCTCCAGCCGCTCCCGAATTTCCCGGGACAGGCTGCTCACCGTATAGATTTGGGGTAGTTCCTGGTCCATAAAAATAGTTCAAAGTTCGAAGTTCAAAGTTTAAGTCAAAGGCAAAATAAAAAGGCGGTTTTCAACCTTGAACTTTGAACTTTGAACTGGATTTTAATGAGGCTCATGTTAACACATTTCCTCGGGGGCCGGGGAAGAATTTCGGCTGAATGGCTAGCAGCAATCAGCAAGTCAACTTCAGCTCTCAGCCCTATTTTCCGTCCCCGAGCCGGGCTGGGATTCGAGAAGGCCCCCAGAGCTGATTGGGGGACCATGGGGCCCCCAAATGCTCGCCTGGGAACCGGCGCCAGATGGGGGTGCAACCTGACACTGTGCCAGGGGCTGAAAGCTATTTCCCGCCCGGTAATGGAATTTTCTTGACAGCTTCGGGCATTTATGAGAAAAATTCACCGAAAATCCCCTGCGGAAAGGCAAAACGCGCTGGGAGATTGAGGAGTGGCGTGGCGTCGGCGGACCGCAAATTTATGTAGCTTGAGATAAAGCCAACGGCATCCGGGAAAGCGCCTGATAAGCGCTCCAGATGCCTTTTTTTTAAGGCCGGATATGATCAAGGTGAAATTGGAGCAGGGCCCCGCCCTCGAGTTGCAGGCCCGGGTCGAGGCAGGCGAGGCCTTGAAGGCCCTGGGAGTGTCAAGCGACCGCCGGGTAGTGGCCGCCCGGATGGACGGCGAACCGGTGGACCTCTCCCGCCTGTTGGAGCGGGACTGCACCATCGCCCCCATCCAGATGGGCTCCCCCGAGGGGCTCACGATCATGCGCCATTCCGCGGCCCACATCATGGCCGAGGCGGTGCGCCACCTGTTCCCGGTGGCCAGGGTGGCCATCGGCCCGGCCATTGAAAACGGCTTTTATTACGATTTCGAGGTGCCGGAGCCCTTCACCCCCGAGGACCTGGAAAAAATCGAAGGCCGCATGCGGGAGTTGGTGGCCCAGGACCAGCCATTCGTCCGCGGCCAGGAACCACGAGAGCAGGCCATCGAGACTTTTAAGGCGCAGGGTGAAATCTATAAGGTCGAATTATTGCAGGAAATTCCCCAGGAAAAAGTGAGCCTTTACCGCCAGGGCGACTTCATCGACCTTTGCCGGGGCCCCCACTTGCCTTCCACCGGCTACCTTAAGGCCTTCAAGCTCACCACCAGTTCCGGGGCCTATTGGCGGGGGGACGAGCGCCGTCCCATGTTGCAGCGCATCTACGGCACCGCCTTTCCCAGCCCCCAGGAACTGAAGCAGCACCTGGAGTTCCTGGAAGAGGCCAAACGCCGGGACCACCGCCGCCTGGGCCGGGAGCTGGAGCTATTCAGCATTGAGGAGGAAGCCGGGGCGGGCCTGGTCATCTACCATCCCAAGGGGGCCATCCTCCGCAGCATTATCGAGGAT
>JBEKDQ010000176.1:0-5543 GCA_050014275.1 Desulfobaccales bacterium
TTTTCCACCACCTCGCTGGGCATGCCCCGCCCGGTGTCCTGGATCACCAAAACCGCAAAATTCTTTTCCATGGAAGTGCGCACCATGATGGTGCCGCCGGGGGGGGTGGCTTCCATGGCATTGCGCAACAGGTGGGCCAGGGCCACCTTCAGCAGGTGTTTGTTCAGGCGGCCTATCAGGGGTTCGCGGCAGAATTCCCGCACCAGGGTTAGGTTCTTGGACCGGAACTCCGGTCGCAGCAGGTCCAGGGTGGCCAGGAGAATGAGGTTCAGGTCCTCCTGGGCGAAAAAGGAGGTCTTGCGCCGGGCCAGGGTCTCGAAGCGCTCCACCATGTGCTCGATGCGTTTGGCCTCTTCGGAGATGGCGCTGGCCCAGACCCGGCTGGGATCCGCTTCGTCGGTCTTTTTAAGCAGGCGCTGGCTGAAGCCACCGATGACTTGCAAGGGGTTGCGGATGCCGTGGGCCATCCCTAAGGCCATCTCCGACATGGTGCGTTCCATCACCAGGGCCTCCATCTCCTTGTTCAGGGCCAGGATCTCGTGGCTGGTCTCCTCCAGGTGATGGTGGTCCGCCTCCATGCGGCGGTACAGCCGCTGGATGCGGTGGAAGAAAAAGATGATGGTGGCCAGGGTCACGTAGATGATGGTGTCGAAGCCGCTAAAGATGCGGCGGGCGATGTCCAGGTTGGGATAATCCCAATAGGTGATGAGATCTTGGAGGCCGTGGGAAATTAAATGGTTAAAGCCGAAGATGACAAAGACCAGGGCCAGCCAGTTGAAAAACAGCCACAGGGCGTTTTCCGGATCCCGGGCCACCAGGACCCGGGACTTCCTCAGGGCCATCAAGGTGAGCAGGATGACCAGAAGCGAGGCGGCGTATCCCAGGACCCAGAGCGGAGCCAGATAGAGGTACAGGTTAGTCATGGCCCCTCTGCGCCAGGTTCTTCGGGCCGCGGCTCCCGGGCCAGGACCTTGAGGCCGCGGTAGAAGAGGTAAAAGGCCGGCGGCAGCAAGAGGAAATGGTCGATTTGGGTAAGGTAGAACAGCCAGGAGTTGGCGTCGGACATCAAGAGCCGCCGGGAGATACCGTGCCCGAGAATTACCGGGTTACTCAGGGCCCATTCGCTCCAATTGCCGACGAAGGCGTTCAGATTCCACAGGACCAGAATCCCCCAGGACCAGATGAGCAAGCGGAAGCCGCCAAAGCGCTGCAGGCCGGTATAATAGGTTTCCCGGATGAAGAAGAGCATCGCCGCAGCGAACAGCAGGTGGGCGCTCTGGCGGACGTAGGAGCCTTCGGTGGGCCATTGGAGGCTCAAGGCCAGGGCCTGGTGCGGCGAGATCAGCAAAAGGGCGAAAAAGGCGGAAACCGCGAAGAGCACAGTCGAAAGGCGCCTCATGGATAATTCCAATTTTCGGTTGGGGTTAATTATCAATTAATTAACGTAGGGACGACAGTGGCACAGGCTTCCAGCCTGTGCACGGGTCGCCCACTAGGAGGCGGCCACAGGCCGCCCTATAAATTCCCAAACAACAGTCAGTCTCGGAAGGATATCTGCCCTCTTGCTGCTAGGGTGGGCATTATTAGGGAAATTGTCAATAAGGCTTTGGTCCCAGTCTCCTATCTCTGGTAGCCCAAGGTGCGCAGGGCCCGGGGGTCCTTGCGCCAGTTCTTCCAGACCTTGACCCAGAGGTCCAGGAAGACGCGGGCCCCCAGCAGGGCCTCGATCTCCAGCCGGGCCTCGACGCCGATGGTTTTGAGCAGGCCCCCCTGTTTGCCGATGATGATGGCCTTCTGGGAGTCCCGCTCCACGTAGATTACTGCCTGAATCCGCACCAGCTCCGGGCGCCGGCTCTCGTCAAACTCCTCCACCACTACCGCCACCGCGTGGGGCAACTCTTCCCAGGTGTGGTGCAGGACCCGCTCCCGGATGAACTCCGCGGCCAGGAAGCGCTCGCTGGCCTCGGTCTCCTGGTCCGGGGGATAAAGGGGAGGGCCGGCCGGCAGTAGCCGGGCGATTTCGGCCTGCAACTCCGCCATCCCGTCTCCTAACAGGGCGCTGATGGGAATGATGGTGGCGGCGGGGAAGGCCTGGTGAAAAATCTGGATAAGGGGAAGCAGTTTGGTCTTGGACACCGCGTCGATCTTGTTGATGGCCACCAGCAGGGGCCGCTTAAGCTGCCGCAAATGGGGGAGCAGCACAGGGTCCTGTAAGTCAGGGGCCCGAGGCTCCGCCAGCCAGACCACCACGTCGGCTTCAGCCAGGGCAGTGAGGGCCGCCTGTGCCAGGCTGGCATTGAGGGGACCCTTGGGCTCCAAGATTCCCGGGGTGTCCAGGAAGAGCATCTGGGCCGCGGGTGCATTGACGATGCCTAACAACCGGAAACGGGTGGTCTGGGGCTTGGGGGAGGTAATGGCGATTTTCCCCCCCACCAGGCGGTTCAACAAAGTGGATTTGCCCACGTTGGGATAGCCGATCAGGGCGATAAAGCCGCATCTGAAAGGGTTTTCGGTTTGCCGTTTTCCGTTTTCCGTGGTCATTGGTTAAGGGGTTATTATTTCAAAGTTGGCTAATCCTGGTTCGCCGGGAAATCAGAACTGGAAGCCCCGCCTATTACTCCAAACGGCGGCGCCGGCCGATAATCAGGAGCAGGCCGGTGAAAATGACGCAGCTCCAGGCAAAGAGATCGCCAAACTTGGTGTAGAGGCTGCCGCCGGGCATCAGGGGCAGCTCCAGGGCGTGGGCCGCGGGAACGTAAAGTTCCGATTGCCAGAGGATGCGGCCCTGGGCGTCGATGAAGGCGGAGATTCCGGTGTTGGCGGCCCGGGCCAGGCAGACGTGGTTCTCCACGCACCTGAGCACCGCCATGGACAGGTGTTGGTAAGCCGCCGCGGTCTTGCCGAACCAGGCGTCGTTGGTGATGTTTAACAGCAGACGGGCGCCGTTGGCCACCTGGGCCCGGCTTAAATTGGGGAAAATGGACTCATAGCAAACCAGGGGTCCCAAGACCAAACCATCCGGCAGGCTCACGGTGGCGCCCACCGGCCCCTCGGCAAAGTCCCCCACCATGGGCACCATCTTGCTGATAAAGGGCATAAAGCGCCGTAGGGGTACGTATTCGCCGTAGGGCACCAGATGGGCCTTGTCGTAATAGCCCAGCACCTCCCCCTGGGGAGACAGGAGGTAGGCCCGGTTGAAATATCGCTCCCCCTCGGCAGTAAGCTCCCAGGCGGGCGCCCCGAAGAGGAGGGAGCCGCCGCTCTCCTTGGCGATGTCCCGGACCTGGACGGTGAGATCCGGGGTGCGCAGGAAGAAGAAGGGCACCGCGGTTTCGGGCCAGACGATGAGCTGGGCGCCTTTAACCTGGCGGGTAAGCTCGGCGTAGCGCTCCAGAGTGGCAGTAACCATCTCCTTCTTCCACTTTTCGCCCTGCTCGATGGAGCCCTGGACCACGGCCACTTTGATTTTCGGGCTCTGGGCCTCCAGTTTTTGGAGCGCCACCAGGCGGAAATGACCATAGCCCAGCCAGCAGGCCAGCACCAGGACGAGCACCGGCAGATGGCGAAAGCGCCGGGTGCGCCAGGCCCGGGGCGGCCACAGGGAGCGCCCCAGGCCGATGTTAATCAGGACCACCAGAAAGGAGAGGCCGTAAACCCCGGTGAGGTCGGCCACCTGCAGCAGCAAGGGATGGGGAAAGAGGCCGTTCCCCAAGAGCTCCCAAGGGAAGCCGCTGATGATGTAGGTTTGGCCAAGCTCCAGGGTGACCCAGAGGACCGGCCCCCACCACAGCAGGCTCAGACCCTGGGCTGCGCCCCAGTTGAGCCCGAGGGCCCACAGGGCCCGGTAGAGACTGAGGTAGCCGGCCAGCAAAAGTAATACCCCCAGCGACACCGGCAGGGACAGATGGCCGAAGACGTGGGTGACGTAGACGATCCAGTAAAGTAGGGCCAGATAGTGGGCCAGGCCCGAGACCAGCCCCAGACCGAAGGCGGCCTTGAGCGATTTTCCCTGGAGGGCCCAATATAGGGGAATGAGAGCGACGAACAGCAGGTAGGTCTGGTTCCATTTGGGAAAGGCCGCGGCCAGCAGGAGGCCCGAGAGGATGGCGGCAATGATATGATCGAGGGCGGTCCGGGTCATCTTGAGTCGATTATAGCCGGTTTCTATGGAGAGGGTTAGCCATTTTTCCTTGGGCTGATGCGCCTTATACCCCTGGCCCCTGAATCATTCCTCCCCCGCTTTTGCAGCCAGGGCCGTCCGGGCCCGCACCTGCTTGGCCCGGCGCTCGTCGGCGGAGACCACCGTCAGTTCCAGGTTATCGATCTGCACCTGGTCATTGACCTGGGGGACCCGGCCCAGCTCATGGATCAGGAGCCCTCCCACCGATTCGAACTTGCCTTCCGGGCGAGGCAGGCGGAAGTGCTCCAGGAGCACTTCCACGTCCAGGCGGGCATCCACCAGGACGGCGCCGTCCTCCTGAGGCACCAGGCGGGGCTCCATGCGGTCGTATTCGTCGTAGATCTCCCCGACGATCTCCTCCAGGATGTCTTCCAGGGTGATGAGGCCGGCGGTGCCGCCGTATTCGTCGATGACGATGGCGATGGCGGTCTTGCCCTCCACCAGGTCCCGCAACAGGTCGCTGATCTTCTTGCTTTCCGGGACGAAATAAGGCGGGCGCAGGACCTTGGCCAGGTCCCAGGTCTCCTCTGGGGTCTGCCAGAAGACCAGGAGGTCCTTGCCCAAGAGGATGCCCTTGATGTGGTCGATGTCCCCCTCAAACACCGGCAACCGGGAATGGCCGCTGGACAGGAGCAGGCAGATGATCTGGTTCAGAGGGGTGTTTCGCTCCACCCCCACCATTTCCAGGCGGGGCACCATGATTTCCCGGACCAGGGTATCTTTGAACTCAAAGATGGACTCAATGAGTTCGCCTTCCTGGCGGGTGATGAGGCCCCGCTCTTCGCCCTCCACGATGATATGTTGGATTTCGCGTTCCACGTCCTCCGGCTGCTGCATGGCGGTCCTGCGGCTGAGCCGCTGCCGGAGGCGCGCCAGGAAGCCGGAGGAAGGAGCGTCGGCCTCGTCCATACTAACCTCGCATCTGCTCCCGCTCCTGGCGCAAGATGCGTTCCACTGACCTCACCTTCCGGGGGAACTCCAGGCCACGGTCCAGGAGATTCATCTCGTGGCGGGTGATGCCGAATAATTCGGTGGCGTAGGCTATTGCCTGTTGGTAGTCGAAATCCTTGCAGGAAAAGATATCCAGGCTGAGGTAGCCCCGGTCGGGGAAGGTGTGGATGCTGATATGGCTTTCAGCAATGAGCACAAAGCCCGACAGGCCCCAATCCTCCGGGACCTTGCCGTGGTACTTGAAGACGTAAGGGGGCATGATCTTGGTCATGTGGATCACGTCGGGGCAGTGATCTAGGAATTGATAGATGGCGTCCAGGTTCGTCAGCCGCTCATAACTGCACCCATAGCCGTCCAGGGTAAGATGCAGTCCGAAGCCAGGCACCGGATTATTCAATAGTCCGCCCTCCTC
>JBEKDQ010000177.1:0-5542 GCA_050014275.1 Desulfobaccales bacterium
TGTCTGGAACATTCAATTATATAACCAAAGCACCCATGACTTTGACCTTCGCCGGCTAAGTTATAAACTCACCTTGGAAAAACGAGGCAATGACTGGAAGATCCGGGACAGCAAAGAAGACGCTGGAGGGTCTGGTTAAGTGAAGCCCGTTGCCGCCAGCAGATGGCTCCTGATCGCGATTCTGGCCCTGGTAGTGGCCTTCGGCCCAGCCGGATGTGGTTCACCCAAATATATCCCGCCGCCGCTGCCTGCGGAGCCGGCCGGGCCGAAATTGCCGCCCCAGGTGAGCCGGCCGGTCTTCTATGTCAAGGTCAATCACCTCAATCTCCGGGCCTGTCCCGGCATGGACTGCCCCAAGGTTTCCCTGATAGAACGGGATGAAGAAGTGGAAAAAGTGGGGGCTTCCGAGGATTGGTTCCAGGTCCGGGTCAAACGGGACGGGCGCCTGGGGTGGGTGGATTCCCGTTACCTCTCCCCCACCCCGGTGGCCGCTCCGGAAGAGGCCCCGCCTTCGCCGCCGATGGAGGCGCCGCCGCCGCCGCTGCCGGAAAGGATTCAGCCGCCGCCGCTGCCGGAAAGGATTCAACCCCCGCCGCCGCCGGAAAGGATTCAGCCGCCGCCGCTGCCGGAAAGGATTCAGCCGCCGCCGGAAAGGCCGGCCCCGTCCCCGGTGGAAAAGTTCAAACCCGTGAAACCGGAAGAAGCGGTCCCGCCGGCCAGGCAGAAACCTGAGGAGGCCAAACCGGCCAAACCGGCCAAACCGGCGAAACCGGCCAAGGCGAAGCCCGCAGAAACCGGGGAGGCGGCTCCCAAAGAGGAAAAACCCGCCCCCAAGAAGGGAGAAACACCGGCGCCCAAGAAGGGAGAAACACCGGCCCCCAAGAAGGGAGAGAAACCGACGCCCAAGGAAGAAAAACCGGCCCCACCTCCGGAGGAAACCCCAGAGCCCGGCCAGAAGGTCAGGATTATGTGATAGCGGTCAGCTATCAGCTAAAAACTTAATACAAAAACTCGCGGGGTGGTTCTTTGAACCGCCCCGGTTAATTTTTGAAACTTAGAAAGGGACTTTATCATCACTAAACGAATCTTCATGAGCTGAGATCAGAAATATCGGCCCAAAAAATAAGGGCGTGACCATTCAAGCCCTGGCTCGATTCTGAATAGTTGCTCATGAGCCCTTTCACCGTAAATCATGAAAATGTAGCGCCGCCGCCCCCGGCGGCGCGGGAACCGGCAACCAGAGGGTGGATATCCCCATATTCAGGAACTTTTCGGGACAGTCGCTCATGAGCCTTCTACTCACTCCAAAAACATGAAAAGTTTATTGGGTTATGTTGCTTTTCTTGTACCAACGATGGCTTGAGGGCGTTTCTCTGTGATTCTGCGAGCTTGCGGAACAGGAGGAATTTTTTCCAAGCAGTAATTCATGAGCCTTTAGTTCACTCGAAAACGATGAAAAATTTGCAACTTTTCGGAACAGCCATCTCGCCCGCTACTTACTCCGCACCCAGGCTAGACGCCTGTGCCATCAATTCTTCACAACTTTTCAAGGCAGTCGCTCATGAGCCTTCAGCTCACCCGTAAATCATGAAAATGTAGCGCCGCCGCCCCCGGCGGCGCGGGAACCGGCAACCAGAGGGTGGATATCCCCATACTCAGGAACTTTTCGGGACAGTCGCTCATGAGCCTTCTACTCACTCCAAAAACATGAAAAGTTTATTGGGTTATGCTGCTTTTCTTGTACCAACGATGGCTTGAGGGCGTTTCTCTGTGATGCTGCGAGCTTGCGGAACAGGAGGAATTTTTTCCAAGCAGTAATTCATGAGCCTTTAGTTCACTCGAAAACGATGAAAAATTTGCAACTTTTCGGAACAGCCATCTCGCCCGCCACTCACTCCGCACCCAGGCGAGACGCCTGTGCCATCAATTCTTCACAACTTTTCAAGGCAGTCATTCATGGGCCTTCGGCCCACCCATAAATTATGAAAAGACCGGTGGGGCGGGCATCTCGCCCGCCGCTCAGTCCGCACAGGTTTGTTTCGAGGGACGCCTGTGCCACCAAATTCTTCACAACTTTTCGGAGCAGACCTCGGCTACCAAGTAACCCTGGAAGCCGCATGAGGAACTTTTCGAAGCAGGGGCTTGGGAATGAGAAATGAAAGGCCAGAAGCGAAGCAATCTCGTTAATCAAAATGTAGGGCAGTGTACTGAATTCAGGGGTGTGAAACTTGAGTTAATAACCATTTGCGGCTTTCGGATTAAAAAAAAAGGGGCCGCCCCGGGCTCAAAGCCAGGGTGGCCCCCAATTTTCGGCCTATTGCCTGCCTCAGCCGAATTTACAGACCCCGGCCCGGCATTTTTTTTCCCGGATGTGTTCCTCGAATTCATCACGGAAGTTCTTAAAGGCGCTCATCATGGGTTGAGCGGCGGTCTGCCCCAGGGGACAGAAGGAGGCGTCGGCCAGGACGCCGGCCAGCCGCTCCATCAGGTCCAGGTCCGCCATGGTTCCGTGGCCCTGGGTGATGCGGGTCATGGTCTCCAGGATGCGAGGGGTGCCTTCCCGGCAGGGGGTGCATTGGCCGCAGGACTCGTGGCTGAAGAATTGGGCCACGGAGCGGATAAAATCCACCACGCAGATACTTTGGTCCATCACCAGCATGGTCCCGGAGCCCAGGGCGCCGCCCGCCCTGGCCATGGAGCCGAAGTCCAGAGGGGTGTCCAGGGCCGCGGCGGTGACGATGCCTGCCGAGGCGCCGCCCGTCTGGCACATCTTGAACTGGCGGCCGGGGCGCAGACCGCCGCCGTAGGTATCGATGAGTTCCCGCAGGGTCAAGCCCGCCGGCGCTTCCACCATATGCGGGGTCCGCACCTGGCCGATGATCTGGTGGATCTTGGGGCCGCTGGTGTCAGCGGTGCCCAGGGATTTATACCAAGCCCCGCCCTTGCTGAGAATGGCCGGCACGCTGGCCAGAGTCTCCACGTTATTGACGATGGTGGGCTTATGCCACAGGCCGGCAACCCCGGGGAAAGGTGGTTTCATGCGGGGATAGCCGCGCTTGCCCTCGATCGATTCGATCAGGGCGGTCTCCTCACCGCAGATGTAGCAGCCGGCTCCGGAACGGACTTCGATGGTGAAGGAGAAGTCGGCGCCGAAGAGCTGCCGGCCCAGGAATCCCCCGGCGGTGGCCTGCTCAATGGCCTGATTTAGACGGGCCTTGGAGAGGTAATATTCCCCCCGGACATAGATGAAGCCCTGGGACGCCCCCACCGCATAGGCGGCGATGGCCATGCCCTCCAGGACCTTGTGGGGGTCGCCTTCCATGAGGTAACGGTCCTTGATGGTGCCTGGTTCCCCTTCGTCGGCATTGCAGATCACGTATTTGAGAGTGTCCGGCAGGGGCCGGGTGAAGGACCACTTGAGGCCGGTGGGAAAGCCGGCGCCACCCCGCCCCCGCAGGCCGGAAGTCTTCACTTCCTCCACCACCGACTCCGGGGTCATGGTGGTCACCACTTTCTTCAGGGTCTCATATCCGCCCTTCGCCAGGTAATCCTCGATCCGGGTGGGATCGATGACCCCAACGTGGTCCAGTAAGATCAGGTCGTAGGGGCTCTGCCGATATTGGCGAAAGTCCTTGACGCTGTAAGGCAACCGCCGGTAATCGGGGACCTGGCCGGTCCGGTAGCCAGCGAGCACCTGTTTGATTTTGACGGAGGTGAGGTTGCCGATGACCACTTCATTGATCTGCATGGCGGGAGCCACTTCACAGATCCCCAGACAGGCCGAGAGTTCCAGGGTGAAGAGGCCGTCGCCGGTGGTTTCCCCCACCCCGACCCCCAATTCTTGCTGCAAAGCGTGCACCATATTTTCGGCGCCGGCAATATGGCAGGGCGGGGATTCGCACATGCGGACGACGTATCGGCCTTTGGGTTTCCAGGAGTACATGGAATAGAAGCTCATCACCCCAAAGACCTCGCTTCCCGGGATATTAAGGCCGGCAGCGATGCGCTCTTGAACCGCGGGGGGCAGATAGCCCACCGCCTCCTGGACCTCCTGCAGGACCGGCATCAGGGCTCCGGCCTGATCCTTATGCCGATTGACGATCTCATCCACCTTATGGATAATTTCCGGGCTGAGGGGAGCTGCCGTTTGGCAGGCGCATCCTGAATTTTTTTTCAGTGCAGTCATGGTCTGCCTCCTCAAACTTTCTCGATCTGCACCGCACAGACCTTGTATTCCGGAATCTTGGAGACCGGATCCAGGGCGGCGTTGGTCAGTTTATTGGCCGAGGCTTCGGCAAAATGGAACGGGAGGAAGATGGTGCCGGGGACGGCCTTGTCGGAGATTTGCGCCTTGGCGGTGATCTTGCCGCGGCGGGTGCGGAGGCGCACCTGCTCGCCGTCGGCAATGCCATACCTGGCCGCATCGGCGGCGGCCAATTCCACCCGGCATTCCGGCGCCTTTTCCACCAGGCCGGGGGCCCGCCGGCTCATGGTGCCGGAATGGTATTGATACAGGAGGCGACCGGTAGTGAGATAGAGCGGGTACTCGGCGTCGGGCATCTCCGCCGGGTCCCGGTGATCAATAGCGAAGAACATACCCAGGCCCCGGGCAAAGCGGTCCTTGTGGAGATAGACCGTGCCCGGGTGCTCCACACTGGGACAGGGCCATTGCAGGCCGCCGGCCTCCAGGCGTTGATATGAAATCCCCGCATAGGAAGGGGTCACCCGGCGAATCTCTTCAAAGATTTCTTCGGGTCCGGCATACTTCATGGGGTAGCCCAGGCGCCCGGCAATCTCGCAGATGATCTGCCAATCGGGTTTGGCCTGCCCCATCAGCGGAATGGCCTGGCGCACCCGGGCCACCCGGCGCTCGGTGTTGGAGAAAGTGCCGTCTTTTTCGGCAAAGGAGGCGGCGGGCAAGACTATGTCAGCCAGTTTGCCGGTCTCGGTGAGAAAGAGGTCCTGCACCACCAGGAGTTCCAGGGACCGCATGGCCTTAATGGCATGGTCGGAGTCGGGGTCGGTGAGGGCCGGGTTTTCTCCCATGATGTACAGGGCCTTGATGCCGCCCTGGGCAATGGCCGGGAGCATCTCGGTCATGGCCATCCCCGGCCAATCAGGAAGGGTGGCCACGCCCCAGGCCTCCGCCATCTTCTTGCGGTTGGCGGCGTCGGTGACCGGCTGATACCCGGAGAAGACGTTGGGTAAGCCGCCCATATCGCAGGCCCCTTGCACGTTGTTCTGGCCCCGCAGGGGGTTGACCCCTCCCCCGTGGATGCCGACATTGCCGCAGAGCATGGCCAGGTTGGCCAGGGTCTTGACGTTGTCGGTGCCCACCGTGTGCTGGGTGATCCCCATGCAATAGACGATGGAGCCGGCCCGGGCCCGGGCGTACATTCGGGCCGCGGCGATCAACTGCGAGGCGGGCACCCCGCAAATCCTTTCCGCGTATTCCGGCGTATATTTGGCCACCGTCTCTTTTAGGGCCTCGAAGTTCTCGGTGCGTTCCGCTACATAGGTTTGGTCATAGAGCTGTTCCTCG
>JBEKDQ010000178.1:0-5530 GCA_050014275.1 Desulfobaccales bacterium
AGACAGCTTTTATTGAATCCCCATAGCTAAAAACCGTACTGATTCCTCCCAAAATCCAGGCTTAATTCATGATGCCGATTATGAGAATGCGCTGCGCGATTCTCACAATCGCCTATTTCATATCAGGAATTCTCAGGGGTTTGGTGATAAGGTTCGTTCTGGCAAGATAGCTGTTATTTCGATTTCATGCAAACCAAAAGTACGGAGCGATAAAGAGATGGAGAAGGCGATGGACATTTCCATATAACATTTCTGGTGAGTCGCCCGAAATAGCAATGAGAAATCTTGCTAGAACGGAGTCAATTGCTGGCCCCATCCATTTCCGAGAGCAATTGGCGGGCTTTGCGGCGGTCCTTTTCAAGATCTTTAGGCATCAGAGCATGGTGGGTGGCAGAGAACACCTTTACCAGTTCCTGGCGGGCCTGCTCTTTTTCTCCAAGTCGTATAAGGGTTTCTGCCAGATAAAGGTGGTTTGAGCTGTTCTCCGGGGCCAGGCGCACGGCCTCGGTGAGATGCTCCAGGGATTTCTTCGGGTCGCCTATAGCAAAGGGAGGACCGGGAATCAGATAGTAAAGGCGGCCCAGGGCTCGATGTGGCCCTGCTTCATCATAGCGTTCGTCGATGGCCAGGGCGCACTGTAGTTCCTGCAGAATTTCCGAAAGAAGGGCGCGACCCCCAAATGTGCCTTTACTGACGGCTTCGCCCGCAAGATTCAGCCCCAGCCAATAAGGGCCTGCCACTGTACCGGGCTCTTCCATAGCGAGCAGTTTTGCGTAAACCTGGCCCTTCTCGAAATAGGGCCGCCGCTGGGAATTATCCCCTTCTAGAAGATCCCCCAGGATAACGCATGAATGGGTGAGCCTGAGGAGCAACGCACCCCGATCGGTTAAGACTCCGGGGAGCAAGCTCTCATAGATGGATAAGGCTCTTTGAGCCTGGCTGACAGTAAGGTCCTGATTCTGCAAAATAGCGTCGGCTTCGGCAAGCGGACTCGAGGTGGCCGCCAGCCCGATGGATTCCATAGACAGTATGAGCATTGCTGTCATTAGCAAATGTGAGATCGCTGAGCCCAACGGTAATTTCGGTCTTTAGACCTCTCCTCAGTCCAATAATTGCGAGCTACTCTAAATAATTATTCCTCGATTTTCTAATGCAAAGAGAATTTCCTCTGAAAAATTGGGGATGCAGAGCTGGCTATGAATCTAAGCTTATCCAAAGGATTATTAAATAACTTTTCAAACTCGTTCCCAAGCTGCACTTGGGAACGAAAATGAGTGCCAAGCTTAGCTTGGGGTTAATAGAGGGCGTTTCCAAGCTCAGCTTGGGAACGAGAAAAAAAACGTTTTTTGACTGCGGTGGCCAGGCCCGCCGCATAATCCCGGATTTAACGAGTCATTGCACCAGGCAATGGCCTCCTCGTGGGAGAATCACTTCACATGCGTCGTTCAGTCAATACCGGACTGTTCCCTTATGCTGCGGGCCACAGCCGAGACGTCCTCGTCACCGTAACCTCTGGCGACAATACCGTTCTCGATTTGGTCCGTCAGGGCTGCCACCGGCATGGTCACACCGAGTTTTTTGGCTGTCTCCAGTGCGATCCCCAGGTCCTTCTGGTGAAGCCTGACCCGAAAACCCAGGGGATAATTGTTGTTAATCATGTTTTTGGAGCGGTAAGTAAGCACCCAGGAGCCTGCCGCGCCCTCACAAATAGCCTCGACCACCTTGTCCATGTCCAAACCCGCCTTGAGACCCAGGACCATACCTTCGGCAACGCTGAGATATACCCCGGCGAGAATGGTTTGGTTGATTGCCTTGGTGAGTTGGCCTGCTCCGATGGGTCCCACATGGGTGATCTTGGTACCGATGGCTTTCAGCACGGGCATGACTCTTTCCACGTCTTCGGGATCACCGCCCACCATGATGGCAAGGGTACCTTGTTTGGCGCCCTCGGAGCCGCCGGACACAGGGGCGTCGATCATCTTTATGCCCTTGGCTCTCAAAACCTGCTCAATCTTACGAGTGGCATCCGGGCTGATGGTGGACATATCCACCACCACCGAGCCCGGTCGGGCCCCATGAATGATGCCGTTGTTTCCCAGAACGACTTCCTCCACATCCGGAGTATCACTGAGGGAGGTTATGATCACTTCCGCCTCGAGCGCGGCTTCTCGCGGCGAGGCGGCACGTTTGGCGCCGTGAGCGGCCAACAGTTCTTCCTTGTGGCGCGTGCGGTTATGAATAATCAGATCGTAGCCGGCCTTCATGACGTTCAAGGCCATCGGCCCTCCCATGGTGCCCAGTCCGACAAATGCAACTTTCAACGGATTAACCTCTCGATATCAGCCGGAATTATGCGACGGTTTCGCCATTTTGGGGGTTTTGGGACCGCTGACCGGTCGGGGGCTGGTTCCTCTATCAATGAAAAACAACCTGATAGGCGCTCGTGGTCGGAGTGGCCGTATACCAGGTTGCTTGAATAGGTTAGCTTATTGTTCTGCTTAATTGATAAATTGGTGGAGGCGGCGGGAGTCGAACCCGCGTCCGCCAATAGTCCCTGCAAGCGTCTACATGCGTAGCCGATGTTCTATTTTCGCCCCGAAAGACTTCCAACGGCAGAATTCTTTAGGGCTAGCCTGCTAAGTTTTCGTCCACCGACCCGCCGGCCTGATCGGCAGCTTTGCCAAGAAACCGTCACCCCTGGGTCCCTTCCTGGCGCAAGACCCGGGGCGCTAGCCTTAAGCGGCTAGAGCGTAGCCGTAGTTGTCGGCATTTATGCGTTTCCTACCCGTTTTACGAGCGGACAGGACCTCGGCATGCAACTAACAGTTCCCTATTTACGTCGAAGCCGTTACGCCCCCTTAATTCAATTATAAATATTTTTGGGATTTTTTGCAAGGAGAAAGGGGGTGAGACCTTGCGGGCCGTCCCCGCCGATGGTCCCATAAGGGCGAGGGGGCAGGCTTAATACCAAGTTGCAATCAATTAACTAGAGATATCCTCGTTACGGGGCGCACAGTGGCACAGACTTCCAGCCTGTGATTGGGTGCGCCCTCCGGGGACGGACACCTGGGTCCGCCCCTACAAAAATGTCCTTTTGACGGTAACCTGGCATCAAAATTCGAAACTCAAAACTCGAACTGGGCGACCCAGCGGGTCGCCCCTACAACTCCTCATCCCTGGCGCAGTTGCCGGGCCGCGGCCATCAACCGGTAGACCGAGGCCCCGGCCAGGGCGGCGATGTCCTCAGTGGCCAGGTGGCGGGAGATAGTCTCGTCAAAGAGGATGTTGGCCTCCGGGGGAAACTCCTCATCTCCCCGCCACAGGACGTGGGTCACGGGCACCAGGGGAAAGGCCAGGAAGCGGGCGGCCGCGTCCCCCAGACCTTGGGGCTCGCCCCCGGCCATGACCGCCACCTGCAAGTACAACTCCAGGTCCTGGCCGAAGGTTGCCAACAGCGGCTTCTTGGCCCGGGAGACGAAGGCGGACCAGTAAAATCCACCTTCCGGCACCTGCCGGAAATCGATGTTGCGTCCGCTCAAGGCCTCGCCGCTGGCCCGCACCAGGTAGTGGAGGATGAGGATCTGCTCGGTCAGGGGGATCTGGCCGGCGCCGTCCGCGGGAGTCACTGCAATCTCCGGCCAACTCACCCGGCGGTCCTGGCCGAAATAGGGCACCAGCAACCCTTCCCGGCCCCCTTCGCCCCCTTCCCAAAAATATTGGGCGCGGCTCGGGTTTGCCAGCCGCTTGGGGTTGATCTTTTGCAACTCGCCCGCCGCCAGGGCGATGGCCATCTTATAGTCGTCGATGCGAGGCATGAGGTCTCCGGAGCTTCGAGTTTTGAATTTAGGCGGGACGCCTGGGTTAGTGGTCTGTTCCGCAATTGATTATCCATTTAAAATGACTGATTTTTAACCCCCCTTTTCCAAAAGGGGGGTCAGGGCATTAGTGTCCGGTAGCAATTCCCCGGCTTACCGCAAGACCGTTATCATCTGTGCTCTGCCGATCCCATACTTGTTCCCGGGACATGATTGGCCGCGATCATAACTTCTCCCTCTCCCCCTCGAGGGGGAGAGGGTTGGGGTGAGGGGTAATTCTGGTCGGTGTTCGCTAAAATCGCCAAAATCGCTTCCAGAACCCTTCTGTTTCCTGCATGACCTGCCTTTATTGTCGATTTTATCTGCGTAGAGAAAAACCTTGTCATTGTTATCGCCACGGTTTCTTGCACAATGCAAAAAACCTTGCCGGACACTACTGGGATTTATAAGGATTTCAGGGGTAGTATCCGGCAACAAAATTGCAATGGAGAAGATTACACTATCTCGCAGTTAAACTTTAAAGCGAAATCAGCATCTTATACTGATGCTCACTAAATCCCCTCTCCCTTGCGAGGGTACGACACCGGTGAGGGGTGGCTTCGTCGGCCGTTGCATACCCTCCCTCACCCTGCCCTCTCCCCCCAAGGGGGGAGAGGGAAATACCTTGTAAATTCCATGAATTGATTAGCTAGGGGGCATACCTTAAGTTCAAACAATTCTCTGCTGCCTGCCTTGTAGCAAAAACCTTGCCGGACACTACTGGGTTAGGGGGGAATTAGTATAAACCTCTTGAAATCCCCTCTAAAATCCCCCTTTTTCAAAGGGGGACTTAACCATGCCAAATCCGGCTTCCAGTCCTGATATTATGTCCAGCCGCTAATTGTGAAACACTACACTAGCTGAACCTGGCAGCACAGGCCGCTGGCCTGTGTGAACTAAACTCACAATTTAACCTACCCAGGCGGGACGCCTGGTCTACCGGCCCCGCAGGTTCAACCAGGGCCGGCTTATGATAAAAATTATATCGGAAAAGATTTTTTATTGACACCGAGATTGGAATGTTTTAGGCTATGGGAGTCGAGGAAAGGAAGAAGATGCAATCCTGGCGGCTCCGGAACTATTACTTTAGCTTTTATTTTTATTTTCCGGGCCGGGAGTGCGCCTCGACTTTTAAAAGTAAGTAGGCCTTAACCAAAAAAAACTTTTAGAAGCCGTGGCGCCCGGGCGACCACGGCTTTTTTGTCGCCGTCGGGTCGCGCCGGATGAGAGGCTGCCGCGGAAGGAGGCAGGAAATGATCGGCAAACAGATTCGCATGGAACGCATTATGAACCGGGATACCGGGCGCACTGTCATCGTCCCCATGGACCATGGGGTGACGGTGGGTCCCATCGACGGCCTTATCGATATGAAGACCACCGTCAACGCGGTGGCCGCCGGTGGAGCCAACGCCATTTTGATGCACAAGGGCCTGGTGACCAGCGGCCATCGTCGCCGGGGCCGGGACGTGGGGCTCATCATTCACCTGTCCGCCTCCAGCAGCCTCTCGCCCCATCCCAACGCCAAGATCCTGGTATGCAGCGTGGAAGAGGCCCTGGTCCTGGGGGCGGACGCGGTCTCCATCCACGTCAACATCGGCAACAGCAGCGAACGGGAAATGCTGGCGGACATGGGGGCCGTAGCTCGCACCGCCCGGGAATGGGGCATACCCCTGTTG
>JBEKDQ010000179.1:0-5507 GCA_050014275.1 Desulfobaccales bacterium
CCGACATTAACCAGCATTTTCAGAGAAAAAATGACTGGTTTTTACCCCCCTATTGGAAAAGGGGGGTAGGGGCAGTAGTGTCCGGCAACAAAATTGCAAGGGGAAGATTACACTATCTCGCAGTTAAACTCTATGCCATTGTAATTTCAGCGATATCAACATATTATATCGACGCCAGAAATCCCCTCTCCCCTGCGAGGGGACGACACCGGGTTAGGGGTGGCTTCTTTGGCCGTTACATACCCCCCCTCACCCTGCCCTCTCCCCGGTCCAAACACCCCCAAGGGGGGAGAGGGAAATAGCTTGTAAATTCCATGAATTGCTCAGATAGGGGGCATAGCTAAGTTCAAACAAATCCCTACTGCCTGCCTCATAGCAAAAACCTTGCCGGACACTACTGGGGTAGGGGGATTTAATATAACCTCTTGAAATCCCCATAAATCCCCCTTTTTCAAAGGGGGACTTAACCATGCCAAATCCAGCGTTCCAGTCCTGATATTATATCCGGCTAATTGTGAAACACAACAATAGTGGGGATACCTAAGTTCAAACAAATCACTACTGCCTGCCTCATAGCAAATCCTTGCCGGGCACTGCTGCCTAAATCCCCCTTTTTCAAAGGGGAACTTTAAACCGGCTTTTGGTAGAACTTTATGCAAAAAAAATTGCCATGTATTTTATGAAGCATGACATAAATGGTTGGGGTGAGAGCTCGAGCCTTGTTTCCCACAATTAATCCCGTTTCTCGGCGGGCGGGGACGCCCGCCCCACTGGCGCCTGTCCACCCAGCAATTTAAGGGATTGTAAGAAGGCCTCGGCCTCAGGGCGGCTTTTCTGATCCTTGGGGGCCACCACCATGATTTGGTACATGCGGTTGCCGACGATGAACATCCGCCACTGCAGCCGCTGCGTCGCCGGCCCCGTTTGGCTGCCGGTTTCGATGACCAGTTCCCGGCCCGGGTTGCCCACAAGGGTGAGCTTGCCTTCCCTGATCAGCCTGCCGCTAACGTTGGCTATCGAGCCATCGCGGCCCGCGTCCAGCATCTTCTCTAACTCGTCCGGATGGACCAGTCCCGGGGGATAATCCCAATAACTCACAAAGTAACCGGTATCCCCCCGTTGGCCCGAGAAAATATGGAGGTCAATCTTGTCGCTCCGGGTCTCCAGCGGTTGCACCTTCTCCTCCAGCGGCGTCGGCGTCATCACCGAAAAGCGGCCGGCCTCGGATTTAAACTCCCGGGGCTGGGGAGCCCGATTGCAGGCCGACAGGCAGAAGGCGAGCAGCAGAGAGATTAAGATGATGACGCTCTTCCTAAATGGATGGCTCTCCTGCGGTTTAGTTAGGTTTCGCATCTGGTCTCCCTGGTCTTATGCTCATTCCAAAGCCCGCATGAACTCTTCCAGAGAGATTACCCTGGCATAAAAGGAAGCCAGGGCTGCCATGAAGGCCCCGTGCACCTGGCGGGCCGGGATCAAGGTCTCTCCGAACATCAGGTCCCGGGTGGCGCAGGCGTCATGGATGACCACGCAGGAAACCCCGTGGTCCACTGCGGATCGGGTGCTGGCATCGATGCACATGTGGCTCATGGCCCCGCAAACTACCAGTTTCCCGACCTCTGCTGCGGCCAATCGCTCTTTCAAGCCCGTGTCCCGGAAGCTGTTGGGGAAGTGTTTGTTAATGATGGTCTCCCCCCGCCGCGGGGCGATACTGGCATGGATTTCCACCCCCGGGGTGTCGGGAAGGAAGAAGGCCGCGCCTTTTTGGAGCGAAACGTGCTGGATATGATAGGTGGGCCATTGCCGCCGGCGGAACACGGCCAGCAACGCCTGGGCCTGGGAGGCCGCCTCCGCCATCCCCACCAGCTCCATCCGGCCGCCGGGAAAGTAATCGTTCTGGATATCCACCAACAGCAAGGCCTTTTTCATTCTGACCTCTCAACCGCTCCGGGGATATTGGTGGCCGCACACTGGTTCATTGGCGTTCTCCGAGGCTTCCTTAATCTTCCGGTGCAACGGCCGGCGCCTGCGGGTCGCAGATGGGAGCCGGCAGCCGCCGATGCCCTTCCACCTGGCGGATCACGTAGTTCTGCCACTCCTGCCAGGAGGCCTTAGGGCTGAGGCCCAGGTTTTCCAGGGAGACCTCGGCCCGGGCGCTGGCCAGGTGGCCGCCGGCGGAGCCGATCTGGCCGAAGGCCTTGACCGCTATGCGGTTGGCGTCCTTGTGCAAGCCGTCATTGCGAAAGATCACCACCAAGCGCTTCTCATAGATGCCCGCCACGATAGTCCAGGCGATCTCCCCGGCCTTGAGGAAGAAGTCCGCCAGGATGACCAGGATGTCCGGGGTGGCGACCTCTCCCAGAAACGCATAGATGCGGTTTTCCCGGATGAAGTAACGGTTCAGGGCCAGTTGGAAGGAGCGCAGCATGCCCAGGTTGAATTCTGAAGATTCCAGACGCCGCACCAGGGGTTGGCGGGTGAACTGGAAGAGGTAGTGAAAGGCGCGCATGTCAGCTTCCACCGCGGGACGCTCAAAATTGGCGGTGTCGGTCTTGATGGCGTAAAAAAGGACGGTGGCCAGCCTTGGGGAGGGTTGGATGCTGGCCTCCCGTAAATACTCAGTCATGATGGTGGCAGTGGCCCCATACTGCGGCCGGATGTCCACAAATCCCCCCCGGGTGTCAGGCAGGCGGGGGTGGTGGTCGATGATCACGTCGAAGCGAACGGCGCCGAAGACCTTCCGGTGCCCCGGCTGGCTGTCCACCAGGGCCTTGCGCGGGAAATTCCCGGGATCGATCTCCTGGAGGGGGTTCAGGGTGATTCCCAGCAGTTTCACCAGGCGCTGATTTTGGGGACGGGTGATGGGGCAGATGGGGGAGATGATGCAGGCCGCCAGGCGACGCCGAAGGAGGCGCTTCAAGGCCAGGGCGCTGGCGATGGAGTCCGGGTCCGGGTCGATGAGGATCAGCAGGCGGTCCTCGTGGGAAAAGAGCTGGTAGAGTCGCTGCACCGGCTTGCTCATGGGGGTGGCCGTTCCTGGGCCCATTTTAACCCAGGTAAGCGGCCCTAGGCAAATTTCTTTCACGGTTTTTCTTTGCCATCAGGGTTCCGGTGCCATATATTTACCGAATAAGTCTGGGCCGGGGACGCTGAAAAGTCTCTCGTTCCCCGGTAGATGGGAGGCTTCATTGGACAGGACCCCCAAGGTAGTGGAGCAGATCCTCCGGGGAGAGGTGCGGGCCGCGGCCCGGCTGATGCGGGAGCTGGACGACGGAGTGCCGGCGTCCCGGGAGGTTCTTAAAAACCTTTACCGTCATGGCGGCCGGGCCCATATCCTCGGAATCACCGGGTCTCCAGGAGTGGGCAAGAGCACCCTCACCGACCGCTTGATTCAATATCTGCGCCGGGAAGGCAAGACCGTGGGGGTAGTGGCGGTGGACCCCACCAGCCCCTTTTCCGGCGGGGCTATTTTGGGGGATCGCATCCGTATGCAGCGCCACGCCCTGGACGAAGGGGTCTTCATCCGCTCCCTGGCCACCCGGGGCCATTTCGGCGGCCTCACCGCCTCGGCCCGGGCGGTGATTACGGTGCTGGACGCCATGGGCAAGGACTACGTCCTGGTGGAGACCGTGGGGGTGGGCCAGGATGAGGTGGAGATCGCCGCCACTGCCTATACCACCATCGTGGTCACCGTGCCGGGTATGGGGGATGATATTCAGGCGATCAAGGCCGGCATCCTGGAGGTAGCCGATATCCTGGTGGTGAACAAGGCGGACCGGGAAGGGGCCTCCCGCGCTTACCAGGATCTGCTGCGGATGCTGGAGCTGCGGGCCCCGGGGCGGGAATCGGCCTGGCGCCCCCCGGTGCTCCTAACCCAGGCCAAAGACGATCAGGGCATCACGGAACTGATGGGGGCGGTGCAGCGGCACCGGGAGTTCTTGCAGGGGGACCAAGAGGCCTTCCAGGCGGCCCGGATCACCAGGGTGCGCCAGGAGTTTCTGGAACTTCTGAAGGAAGGAGTCTTCCGCCAGTTGCTGCGGCAGCTCACCGCGGATGGCCGTCTGCAAGGGATCCTCCAGGAGATCCTGGCGCGGCGGGACGACCCTTACTCTGCCAGTGAAGCCTTGATCCAGGATATCATGGGAACCGCTTGAGGGATGGCCCGGCATCCCGGCAGTGTTCTCACCAGGGGTGCGCACCGCGGCCCTTGGCGACGAGGCCCGTCTGGAGCTACATAATCTCCGGTGCGGGCGGTGGTTCGTTCTCGGTAGGTTTTGGGGGTTGATGCCTGGTCTTTTTCGGCTTCACCGGGCGTGGGTGCCGGGCAGGCGCGGCCTTGAGATCGCGAGCCTGGACCCAGCCCTCCGCGCCGCTAGCCGGCTGCCGGATCTTGAGCCAGCCCGCCGGTGTCTGGTCCAGTTTTTCCACCGGGTCATTAAATTGCAGCACCTTGATTATTTCGGCATTAATCAGCGGCTGCCGAAGCAGCTTCAGGTGATTCACGGCCACATATAAATGGGTCAATGCTGCCGGCCCCTGGGCCCGGGACTTCTCCAGAGTCTCAATCATGGCATTGGCAGGCAGCCAGCCGAGTTTCCGAGACCGGACCACCAATACTCGCCACCAGCCTTGGTCATTCTGGTCCAGCTTTTGCACCCGGTCGCCCCGGGAGAGTAATTGCAAGGAGGGGCAGAGATCCTTGGGGCATTCCCGCAAAGGGATGGTTTGGATCACGTAAAATTCGGGCATTGGGACTCGGACGGCGCTGAATAATTCGCCGGGGACCCAACCGAACTGGCCGGTGCGCCCGGAACGCACCCGCCACCAACCGCCTTCGACCACCTTCAGCCTCTCCACTTGGTCGCCCTTATAAAGCGGCGCCACCACATTGCTGTCGTAGGCCGCCTCATTCCGCATATAGGTCATATCGGAGGTGAGATAATAATCACCTTCCGGAGATTGGGGGATAGGAGTGGCACAGCCGCCGCCCAGCCCGATAGTTAAGGCGCTAAGAAGGATGAGCCTGCAACCCCATGGCCACCTCAAAATTTTTCCTCCTTTTCGGGTGGGTTTTCGGATGGGCCAGTTTTTGCCGAAGCCTTGATGCGCCACTGCCCCAGAGACTTGGTGAACCGGACCTGATAGGTCATAATAAAATTTTTTATTTTATGGGTGGAGCGGTTCCTGGTCTCCATCTCCCAGATGACCCGGGCCAGGGCATCATTGGGAGACGGGGAGCTGATCCCTTCAATGTGGAACCGGATTCTGCGATAGTCATAAATTGCCCAGGTGCGGGAAATTTCCTCAGTCTTCCGCACCACATCCGGAAACGCCGGATCGTAAACTCTCAACAATTGGGAGAGGTCTTTCTTTTCATTGGCCTCTGTCAGCCTGGCCAGGACGGCCTCGAGTTCTGCTTCGAAAAGTTCCTCATGCGGCTTCCAGGGTTACTTGGTAGCCTAGGTCTTTAATGCGTTTGAGAAGGAAAGGGAGCAGCCGGTTTTTGTTGA
>JBEKDQ010000180.1:0-5495 GCA_050014275.1 Desulfobaccales bacterium
TCCGGGTCGGTCGCCTGACCTCGGGTTACCTTCAGGAAGAGCCGGATGCGGGAAAGCCGCCCGTCCGGATCTGTGAGGGCAAAAGCCGAATGGCTGAGCTACTCGACCAAAAACAGCTATGGATGCGGCATAATCCCAGATAATGATGGCGGCAAATCAAAATCCTGGAGGCTCAGGGAGCGCGGCAAAAGGAGCACCTTGGCCATGGAGGATGCTGATGCGATTCCAACTAACGCCATGACTTCCCTCAAACTCTACTGGGAACTGGCCCGGCCACACCAGTATATCAAGAACGGCTTCGTGTGGCTGCCCATCTTTTTCGGCTATAGACTTTGGGACTGGCAGGATTTATACCAAACCGCTCTGGCCTTCCTGGTCTTTTGTCTTGCGGCCTCCAGCGTTTATGTCTTCAACGACCTCTGGGACGCGGCCGAGGACCGTCAGCACCCGGTGAAGCGGCACCGCCCCTTGGCCAGCGGGAAGCTGCGCCCGGCCCAAGCGGTTCGCTTTCTGGCTCTCTTGCTGGCGGGGGCCGGGATACTGGCCGGCGCCTTCCTGCCCGCGGCCTTCCTGGTGATCCTGGGGAGCTACCTGGCCCTCAACCTGGCCTACTCCCTCTTCCTCAAGCACTTTGCCGTCGTGGACGTGGTGTGCATCTCCCTGGGGTTCGTGCTCAGGGTATACGCCGGGGGCGTGGCTGCAGAGGTCCCCATCAGCCATTGGATTGTGGCCCTGACCTTTCTTTTGGCCCTCTTTCTGGCTCTGGGGAAAAGGCGGGACGACCTCTTCCTTATAGCCGACGGTCACGGCGCCCGGAAAAGCCTGGACGGCTATAACCTGGAGTTCGTGGGTCTCGCCATGGGCGTCATGGCCGCGGTAATTATCGTGGCCTACTTCCTTTACACCGTTTCCCCCGAAACCATCAAGAGGCACGGCACCGATCAGCTCTACCTGACCTCTTTCTGGGTAATCGTGGGCCTGTTGCGCTACTTCCAGATCACCCTGGTGGAAGTGCGCTCCGGTTCGCCCACCAAGATCTTTCTCAACGACCGCTTCCTCCAGATCGTCATGGTTCTGTGGCTCCTGTCCTTTTTTCTGCTGCACTACCTCTCCAGGTTCGCTTGAGGGGGTTGCCAAGGGCATGAAACTGAGCGGATGGGGGAGATACCCGGTGGTGGACAGCCAGGCACAGTCCTTTGCCAGCCTGGCCGAGCTGCGCCGCCGCCTGGCAGCCCCCGGCGACCTCATCGTCCACGCCCAGGGACGGAGCTACGGCGACAGCGCCCTTAACGACCGGGTGCTCCTGTCCCGCCGCTTCAATAAGATCCTGGATTTTGACCCGATGACCGGCAAGGTGACCTGCGAGTCCGGCGTCACTCTGGCCGAGCTCTTGGAGGCCTTCCTGCCCCGGGGCTGGTTTTTACCGGTGGCCCCCGGGACCAAGTTCATTAGCGTCGGGGGCGCCATCGCCAGCGATGTCCACGGCAAGAATCACCACCAGCAAGGCTGTTTCAGCGAGTGCGTGGAGGCCCTCGAGCTCCTACTTCCTGACGGCCAGGTGGTGCAGGTGAGCCGCACTGAGAATCGCCCCCTTTTCCTGGCCACCTGCGGCGGCATGGGGCTTACCGGGGTCATCATTACGGCTAGCCTCCGCCTGCTCAGCATTCAGAGCGCCTATATCCGGGAGACCGTGCAGCGCTGCGCCAACCTCCTGGAAGTCTTCGAGCGCTTCGAGGCCAATCAGGACGTCCCCTATTCGGTGGCCTGGATCGATTGCCTGGCCTCGGGCGAGCATCTGGGGCGCTCCATCCTGATGCTGGGCCGGCACGCCCAGGCCGGTTCGTTAAAGCTGCCGCCCCCCCGGCCATTGACCGTTCCCTTGGAGCTGCCCTCCTTTGTGTTAAACAAACACTCTGTGGCCTGCTTCAACTATCTGTATTACCATGGCAGACCCGACCTGGTGGCCGGCCGCCTCACCCCCTTAGAAGACTTTTTCTTCCCCCTGGACCGGATCGGCCACTGGAACCGCATGTACGGGCGCCGCGGCTTTACTCAGTACCAACTGGTGCTGCCGCAGGAATCGAGCCTTGCAGGAATAACTGAGATTTTGCAACGTACCAGCGCCTCGGGCCTCGGTTCCTTCTTGGGTGTGCTTAAGCCTTTGGGAGCGGCTAACGACAACCTTCTCTCCTTTCCCATGCAGGGATATACACTAGCCATCGACTTTAAAATCGAGGAAAAACTCTTCCCCTTTTTGGAAGAATTGGACCAGGTATTCCTGGACCACGGCGGGCGCCTCTACCTTACCAAGGACGTACGCATGTCGGCCGCGACCTTTCGCCGGGGCTACCCCCGGTGGGAGGAGTTCGCCCTCCTGAGGGAGCGCAACGGTCTCAAAACCAAATTTAATTCCCGGCAGTCCCGCCGCTTGGGGGTTTGATATGTATGTGCTCATCCTGGGGGCCAATTCCGACATGGCTCAAGCCCTGGCCCGAAAGTTTGCCCAGGCGGAGCGGGCCCACCTGATCCTGGCCTCCCGGGACTTGGAGCTTTTGGCAAAACAGGCCCGGGACCTGGAGATTCGCTTCCAGATAAAGGCCCGGCCACTCTACTTCGATGCCACAGACTTTCCGTCTCACGCCGGTTTTTACGACAGCCTCGACCTCAAGCCGGACGTAGTTATCTTAGCCTTTGGCTATCTGGGAGACCAGAAGCGGGCCCAGGAGGACTTCGGAGAGGCACGCCGGATAATCTCGGTCAACTTTGTAGGTGCAGTAAGTATTCTCGAAATCATTGCCTATGACTTCGAGGTCCGGGGTCATGGCTGCATCATCGGTATAAGTTCGGTGGCCGGTGAACGGGGCCGCCAGAGCAATTATCTCTATGGAGCCGCCAAAGGGGCGCTTTCCCTGTACCTAGGCGGGCTGCGCAACCGCCTGCACCCCCGGGGGGTGCGGGTGTTGACGGTGCTGCCAGGGTTAGTGGCCACGAAGATGACAGAGCACCTGGACCTACCCGAAAAGCTCCTGGCAACCCCTGAAGAGGTAGCCGAGGATGTTTACCGCGCCTATAAGCAAGGCAAGGAGATCGTCTATACCAAGGGGCTGTGGAAGTGGATCATGCGGGTCATCAAGATGATCCCGGAGAAGATTTTCAAGAGACTCAATCTCTGAGCGTTTTGGTGTCAAAAAGAGAGAGGCGCCGGATCAGGCGGCCGGAGGTTGACGAGAGCGTCTCCATGAAGATTGCTTTCTTTGATTTTGACGGCACGATAACTACCCGCGACAGCTTGATTGATTTCCTCTCATACTGAGTTGCGATCAAAGGGCTATTTTCTGTAGCCGCAGGCTTTAGCCTGCGCCTGCCCAGGCGAGAAGCCTGTGCCACTTGTTTGATGGCTTCTTGATATCAGCCGGTTGCATGTCCAGGCTGGACTCATGAGGAAGGCTGGTCACTTACTCGAGGCCCAGGCTCTTTGGTTTCAAGGGCCCCCCTGGAGCCGAGCTCATGCCTGCGGATTCCCGCCAGGTATAGCTGGCCGGCATCCTGAGCCTGATATTAATGGTTGACATGCCATAGATCCCACGTATCATGGCCCTATGCACCCGCTGGCAGCAAAGGCATGAAAAGACAGATGCGGGTCAAGGCCATATCGTCCCGAGGTGAATTCTAACCGAAAATGATAATTTCATCTGGATCAACCCGGCAGCGCTCCCGTTAAAATTGACCTCTGTATTCTGGCTGTTTAGAAGCCATGAGCGACAAGATCAACCAGTGTTTAAAGAAGATCTAACCGAATTAATTCACTATAAGGATCTACTCTATAACCTGGTGGTCCGCGATCTTACCGTGCGCTACAAGCGCTCGGTATTAGGCTTTTTCTGGAGCATGCTCAATCCGCTGTTGAATACCATCGTCTTTACCATTGTCTTTTCAACCATTTTCCGCTTTGGAGTAAAGAATTTCATTATTTATTTTCTTTCCGGATATCAACTCTGGAATTTTTTTGCCCAGAGCACCCAAGTGGCATCATATTGTCTGCTCAGGAATGGGCCGCTATTTAAGAAAATTTATACCCCCAAATCGATATTTGTTATCTCCGCGGTTTTGTCTAACATGGTGAACCTGGCATTCGCCTTAATTCCCCTGTTCATACTTCTGCCTATTTTAGGGAAGGGGTTTCATTTATCCCTGCTGTTTCTGCCAATAGCAATATTATTTGCGGTTATGTTTACCATCGGGATATCTTTCGTCCTATCGGCCACAGCGGTATTCTTCAATGACATAATAGATATGTATCAAATATTTATCATGCCCTGGATGTATCTCACACCCATTGTATATCCTATCGATATTATTCCCAAAAAATACATACTATTTCTTAAGCTGAATCCTATGTATTACATTGTCGAATGCTTTCGATTGCCCATCTATATGGGAGAGTTACCGCACTTTCAGACTGTCTGTTTGGCCTTGCTGGTATCGCTCGCGAGTCTGGTGATCGGATACCTGGTGTTCACCAAATTATCGGATACTTTTGTTTATTATGTCTAGCTGACTGGTATCGGTGTCCATGGAATTCCCCATCGTCCTGCAAGATGTTTCAGTGCGTTACCGCTTGCCTAAAGAGCGCATCCGCTCCGTTAAGGAATTCGTCATCAAGTCTTTCCGAGGCCGCATTGAATATGAAGAGTTCTGGGCTTTGAAAAATATCACTTTCCAGGTGCCTCCCGGGGAGATGCTGGGCATTATCGGCCGGAACGGCGCCGGCAAGAGCACTCTGTTGAAACTCATTGCCCGGGTGATGAAACCCATATATGGCATGATTCGAGTCCCGGGTAAGGTGGCCCCCATGATCGAACTGGGAGGGGGGTTCGACCATGAGTTGAGCGGCCGGGAGAACGTCTATCTATTCGGTTCTATTCTGGGAATCAATCGGCGGGAGATGAATAAGAAGTTCGCCGCCATCGTGGAATTTGCCGAACTCGAGGATTTCATAGAAGCCCCGCTGCGGGCTTACTCTTCGGGTATGATCATGCGCTTGGGGTTTGCCATTGTCATCGCGGTGGACCCGGAAATTATGATCTTGGACGAAATCATGGCCGTCGGCGATACGGCTTTTCAAGAAAAATGTCAAGCTCATATTGCCAGGTTTCGCCAAGCCGGGGGCACCATCCTGTTTGTCTCTCATAGCCTCGAGCAAATCCTGAAATTTTGCGACCGGGCCCTCTGGTTGGAGCATGGAGAAATGCGGGAGTGGGGCAATACCGAAAGGGTGGTGCATCAATATACGAATTACTTAGAGTCGATGGTATCCCGGCAAATCGCGCTCCCAGAAAAGATCTGACCTCATGCGCAAATTCAACATAGGTCTGAGGTTCTATGTTCATCTTGGCCGCCTCTCTTGGGAAATCCTGCGGCTTCATGGAATGAAGAGCCTGTGGCTCGCTTGCTGCCGGTATTTTGAAAAAGTGAAGGGCGAGCGGCGGGAATAT
>JBEKDQ010000181.1:0-5475 GCA_050014275.1 Desulfobaccales bacterium
CCCACATAGTAAGCAGCCAGAAGAAGGTGCTCAGGACATCTTTGCGTTCCGTCGCCCAGGCCACGGACTCCACGTGCAGGGGGTGCAGGGCAAAGAGGGCGGCCACCATGAAACTGCACCCCAAGGTTCGGGTGAGGTACAGGAGCCACAGAAATAAGAGTAGGCTATTGGCGATGTGGAAGAGCAGGTTGGTTAGAAGAAAGCCCCCGGGGTGCAGCCCGAAAAGTTGACTGTCCACCATGAAGGAGAGCCAGGTCAGGGGAATCCACAAGCCGGCATGAAGGGTGGTGAAAGCCCAGGAGACCCCCTTAAAAGTAAGGCCAGCCTGGACCGGGGGATTATCCGTGACGTATATGTCATCATCGAAATTGATAAACTGATGGGTTCTCAGATCGCCATAGGTTGCCAACGTGGCCACGACCAGGAACAGGCAGGCTATTATTTTCCAGCGATGGTGCGGCATGCAGCTAACCTTAACCTTCAGCGGGGGAGATTCGCGGCAGTTTCCACTGCGGGCTATCTCAAAACCCCACTTCTTACAAATTGGCCCTTATGAGCGAAGAAGAATCTCATCTTTTTAAATAATTGAGACCCTTTGCTTCGCTCAGCGTGACAGAATAATGTCAGTTAGGGTGGGCACTGCCCACCATTGCTTGCCGAGCTCCATCCGGTTGAAGTGATCGCAGGCTTTGGGGCTTGCGAATAATCTCATCCTTTGACAAACAACCACCGTTGGGAAAATGGTGTGCCCGATGGTTTGCATCTCAGATAAGTGGCTAATTTAATTAAATCACCCATCCTTCATCCTGAGCAGGTAGGTTATCCGAGATTATTCGGCAGCCTGGGTCATCTCCGGTGATTACGAATCTGCTAAAATTGATTAAGTAATAGTTAAATTTGTCAATTATGAGGCCTTGGGGCCTTTAAAGTACTTAACTTTTCTTGGGCGACGGTATTATTAGGGTTAATTTTGAGAGCATTTTGAAAAATAATAATGGCTTCATCAATATTTCCTTGTTTCGCCAAAGCTAATCCTAAATTGGAGTAAGCCACTGAAAAATCCGGTTTTATTTGGATAGCTTTTTGGAACCTGGTAATGGCTTCATCTATTTTTCCCTGTTTCGCCAGGGCCAACCCGAGATTGTTATGGACCTCGGCATCATCGGGCTTAAGGCGCAGGGCCTCGGCATAATGGACCACGGCCTGATCCATCTTGCCCTGCGCCGCCAGGGCCAACCCCAGGTTGTTATGGGCCTCGGCATAATCGGGCTTAAGACGCAGGGCCTCGGCAAAATGGGCCACGGCCTGATCCAGCTTGCCCTGCTCCGCCAGGGCAATCCCCAGGTTGTTATGGGCCCCGGCATAATCGGGCTTAAGACGCAGGGCCTCGGCAAAATGGGCCACGGCCTGATCCAGCTTGCCCTGCGCCGTCAGGGCCAGCCCCAGGTTGTTATGGGTCTCGGCATCATCGGGCTTAAGACGCAGGGCCTCGGCATAATGGCCCATAGCCTGATCCAGCTTGCCCTGCTCCGTCAGGGCAATCCCCAGGTTGTTATGGGCCCCGGCATCATCGGGCTTAAGACGCAGGGCCTCGGCGAAATGGGCCACGGCCTGATCCATCTTGCCCTGCGCCGTCAGGGCCAGCCCCAGGTTGTTATGGGTCTCGGCATCATCGGGCTTAAGACGCAGGGCCTCGGCATAATGGGCCATCGCCTGATTCATCTTGCCCTGCGCCGCCAAGGCCAGCCCCAGGTTTTTATGGGCCCCGGCATCATCGGGCTTAAGACGTAGGGCCTCGGCATAATGGGCCATAGCCTGATCCATCTTGCCCTGCGCCGCCAGGGCCAGCCCCAGGTTGTTATGGGCCCCGGCATCATCGGGATTAAGACGCAGGGCCTCGGCATAATGAGCCATAGCCTGATCCATCTTGCCCTGGCCAGCCAAGGCCACCCCCAGGTTGTTATGGGCCATGGCATAATCGGGCTTAAGACGCAGGGCCTCGGCATAATGAGCCATAGCCTGATCCATCTTGCCCTGCGCCGCCAGGGCTAGCCCCAGGTTGTTATGGATTACGGAGTTCCCCCTGGTCACCTTCAGGGCATGCTCGTACAGTGAAATGGAATCGCGCCAGTAGCTGACCTGCATCCAGGTACAGGTCATTAAGGCCGACAAGACCAATCCGGCGCCCACGGCCAAAAGGAACCTGGGGGCGCGCCATCGGGCCGCAAGGTCAGCCATTCCCCAGACTACCACTATAAACAGCCCGATGGAGGGCACATAGGTAAAGCGGTCGGGCATGGCCAAGTCAACCTGCACCAAGCCGATGACGGGCGCCAGGGTGCCGAGATACCAAATCCATCCCACTGCCAGGTAGGGGCGCTGCCAAGTCTGACAGAGGATGAAGAGAGAAAGGACTGCCAGGGTGAGGCTGGCCCCCGCCACCTGCCACCAGGAGAGGGTATTCCACGGATGGGGACTAAGGATGGCCAAGTGAGTGGGCCAGGCCATCTTAACCAGATAGCTGGTGTATGACACCAGCGCGGCGGTGAGGCGGCTAAGGAAAGGAAGGGCCTGGAAAACTGATGCAACCCCCGATTCTTTTTGGAGATCATAAGTAACGATGCTAAAGATCGCCGCCAGGGCCAGCATGGGGACTTTCTCTAAGAACAAGCGTTTTATGGGAACTCCTTGACCGGTCTCGGATTCGGCCGCGAGGGAATCGCGCCATATCCAGCGGCCCAGGGGCCAGTAGTCCAGGAGCAGGAGCACAAAGGGCAAAGTCACCACCATGGCTTTGGCCATCAGCCCCAGGCTAAAGCAGACCAGGGTCAGCAGATATCGTCTTAAGCCGGGGCATTGCACGTACCAGAGGTAAGCCCACATGGTGAGGAGCCAGAAACAGGTGCTGAGGACGTCCTTGCGTTCCGTCACCCAGGCCACCGACTCCACATGCAGGGGGTGCAGGGCAAAAAGGGCGGCCACCAGGAAGCTGCACCCCAGGGCCCGAGTGGTCCGGTGGAGCCACAAAAACAAGAGCAGGGTGTTGGCGATGTGGAAGAGCAGGTTGGTTAGCAGAAAGCCCCCGGGGTGCAGCCCGAAAAGTTGGCTGTCCACCATTAAGGAAAGCCAGGTCACCGGCATCCATAGATGACCAATGGTGGTAGTAAAAGCCCAGATCAGCCCTTTTAGAGTAAGGCCAGCCTGGACCGGGGGATTATCAGTGACGTATAACGGATCATCGTAATTGATAAACTGATGGTTTCTCAGATCGCCATAGGTTGCCAACGTGGCCACGACCAGGAATAGGCAGGCTATTATTTTCCAGCGATGGTGCGGCATTCAGCTAACCTTAACCTTCAGCGGGGGAGATTCTCGGCAGTTTCCACTACGGGCTATCTCAAAACCCCACTTCGTACAAATTGGCCATTCTGAGCCAAGAAGAATTTCGTCTTTTTAAATAATTGAGCCCCTTCGCTTTATATGAAAATAGCCCGGTGGGGCGGGCCTCCGCGCCTGCCAACTAGAGGCGGCCAGGGACGGCCGCCCCACCATTACCTGTTAATTTTCATTTTTCGTTTGGCTAATTTAATTAAATCAATTGGTTGGCAGTGCCCACCCTTCATCCTGAGCAGGTAGGTTATCCGAGATTATTCGGCAGCCTGGGTCATCCCTGGTAATTACGACTCTGCTAAAATTGATTAAGTAATAGTTAAGTTTGTCAATTATGATGCCTTTGGGCCTTTAAACTACTTAACATTTTTTGAGCGATGGTATTATTAGGGTTAATTTTGAGAGCATTTTGAAAAATATTAATGGCTTGATCAATATTCCCTTGTTTGGCGTAGGCTAATCCTAGATTGGAGTAGGCCACTGAGAAATCAGGTTTTATTTGAATAGCTTTTTGGAACATAGTAATGGCTCCATCTAATTTTCCCTGTTGCGCCAGGGCCACCCCCAGGTTGTTAGGGATATCGGCAAGACCGGGCTCAAGACGCAGGGCCTCGGCATAACAGGCCACGGCCTGCTCCAACTTGCCCTGCGCCGCCAGGGCCAGCCCCAGGCCGTTATGGGCCCCGGCATAATCGGGCCTGAGGCGCAAGGCCTCGGCATAATGGGCCACGGCCTGATCCCACTTGCTCTGCGCCGCCAGGGCCAGCCCCAGGTTTTTATGGGCCTCGGCAAAATCGGGGTTGAGACGCAGCGCCTCGGCATAATGGGCCATAGCCTGGTCCAACTTGCCCTGTGCCGCCAGGGCCAGCCCCAGGTTGTTATGGGCCTCGGCAAAATCGGGGTTAAGGCGCAGGGCCTCGGCATAATGGGCCATAGCCTGGTCCAACTTGCCCTGCGCCGCCAGGGCAATCCCCAGGTTGTTATGGGCCCCGGCAAGATCGGGCTTAAGGCGCAAGGCCTCAGCATAATGGGCCATGGCCTGATCCAACTTCCCCTGTTGCGCCAGGGCCACTCCCAGGTTGTTATGGGCCTCGGCATAATGGGGCTCAAGACGCAGGGCCTCGGCATAATGGTCTATAGCCTGATCCAACTTGCCCTGCTCCTCCAGGTCCAGCCCCAGGTGCTTATGGGCCGTGGCATAATGGGGGTCAAGACGCAAGGCCTCGGCATAATGGGCCATAGCCTGATCCAATTTGCCCTGCGCATCCAGGGCCTGCCCCAGGGTGGTATGGATTAGGGGGTTCCTCCTGGTCACCTTCAGGGTATGCTCATACAGCGAAATGGAATCGCGCCAGTAGCTGACCTGCACCCAGGTACAGGCCATAAAGGCCGACAAGACCACTCCGGCGCCCACGGGCAAAAGGAACCTGGGTGCGCGCCATCGGGCCGCAAGGTCGGCCATCCCCCAGACTACCGCTATAAACAGCCCGATGAAGGGCACATAGGTAAGGCGGTCTGCCATGGACTGCCCCCCCACCTGAACCAGGCCGATGACTGGCAACAGGGTGCATAGGTACCAGAGCCATCCTACCAGTAGATAGGGATGCCGCCGGGCCTGCCGGAGAGCCCAAAGGGATAGAACCGCCAGAGCCAGGCCGGCCGCCAGCGGTTGCCAGATGGGCGGATTATGCCTGGGAAGGGGGTAAAAAAGGGCCAGGGGCGCGGGCCAGAACATTTTACCCAGATAGCTCACGTAGGCCACCATAGCGTTGGCCAGGCGCTGGGGAATAGGGAGATTATGCAAAGTCAATATCGCTCCCGCTTCCTTTTTCGCATAAAAAGTGAAAACGCTAGAGAGGGCCGCAATGACCAACAAGGGTGACTTTTCCCATAGCAGGCGCTGGAGGATAACTCCTGGGACGGGCTTTGGAGATGCTGCGCCCAACCCGGGGTCTTCAAGGGACAGGCGGCCCAAGGGCCAGTAGTCCAAAAGCAGGAGCACGAAGGGCAGGGTCACCAGCATGGGCTTGGCCATCAGACCCAGGCTGAAGCAGACCAGGATTAGCAGGTATCTTCCTAATCTTG
>JBEKDQ010000182.1:0-5467 GCA_050014275.1 Desulfobaccales bacterium
GACCCGCAGCTGTTTCCGGACCAGATTAAGAGCATGCTGCGCCTGGCCACTCCTGAGGACCTGCTGCAGGAGGAAAAGAACCGGGCCCTGGAGAAACGGGCCTGGGAGCATTGCCTGCGCCGCGTCCAGGCCCACCGCCTGCCCATCTACCTGGTGCAGGTGGAGTGCCTCTTTGACGCCTCCAAGATCATTTTTTACTTCACCGCCCCAGGCCGCGTCGATTTCCGGGAACTGGTCAAGGACCTGGTGCAGGAGTTCCGCATCCGCATCGAGTTGCGCCAGATCGGGGTGCGCCATCGGGCCAAGATGGTGGGCGGCCTGGGAATCTGCGGCCGGGGGCTGTGCTGCGCCTCCTTCCTCAGGGACTTTGAACCGGTCAGTGTCCGCATGGCCAAGGAACAGCAGCTCAGCCTCAACCCCAACAAGATCTCCGGTATCTGCGGCCGCTTGATGTGCTGCCTCACTTACGAATATGCCGCCTATCAGGATGTCAGAAAACACCTGCCCCGGGTGGGCAAGCGCATCCAGACCCCCGCAGGGGAAGGCAAGATCATCCGCTACAATCTGATTCGCGAAACGGTGACCCTGGAATTGGAGGACAAGCAAGAGTTGGAAGTGCCCCTGGCAGATCTCAACGCCGGCGACACCCCGGCGAACTCCAGTTAACCAGAAGTTGAAACCCTTACGGCGCCGCATCTTTACAAAAAAACTTGGTATTAATCTAATCAGGCATCTGGCAAGGCTGCAGCGAGGTTAGCATGGATGATTCCGACCGCGTCCTCGAATCTCTAAAGGTACAGATCAAGAAGGAGATCATCGACAACTACTTTGCCGACCGGGTCAACCTGGAAGAAGATCTGGATTTACTGCGCCAGGAAACTGAGTCCTACCGCAAGGAGTTTGAGCTGCTGGGCCGCCGCTTCATGGCCCTTTTTCAGGCCCTGGGCTCCGAGGCCAACTGCGGCCTGCTCATGGAGGTCCTGGGCCTCAAGGATTGGCCTTTTTATGAATCATACTGCGCCCTGCCGGAGCGAGAGCGCCAGGAACTCCTGAAAGATCAGCGCCACCGGGGCTTTACCGCCAGCCGCCGCTTCCGCAACCTGATCCTGGACCTCTACGAATCGCTTTACCGGGACAGCGCACTCCTCACGGAAAATTACGAAAAAATACTTACCCGCCTGAAACTCATCAACGAAGACATCGACAAGTTCAACCGATCATATGACTTCGGGCTCCTGGCGGCCCAGATCGAGGCCCTGGAGGGCCGGGGCGAGGTGATTTCCGGGGGCCTGTTGTCCCCGGAGCGGGAAGAACTGTCGACCCGCATGCGCTTCAAACGGCGGCAGCTCACCGAGGCGGAGATGCCCCCGCCGCTGCGGCTGCCACCCCCTGCCGAAATCAAGGACCGGTTGTTGGAGATGATTTCCCGAATAGAAAGATAGCTTTGCCAATAACTTACCGATTAAGTTAGTTTTCTTTGAAGACGAAGATGGTCTTGCCCAGGCACAGGGCATCCCGGCCCTGCTTCTTAATCTCCTTTTCCAGCGGGGGGCTCCAGGAATTCGGCAAAAACACCGGCAAGGCGGTGGCCATGAGATCAACGAGCAGGCCCCCCAGGTTCAGGGCTTGATCAAGTGGCATCGAGAGATTCGAGTTTCGTGTCGATCGTTGGCGCGGCAGTGGCATAGGCTTCCACCTGTGATTTGGTCGCCCAGGGTGTATGTGGGGCTCTCAGTGAGTAATTTGAGCTTTCCACTTTCTGTTAACCGCAAACCATCCCAGGAGCGCTCCCGGAATTGGGCCAGCTACTGAGTAGAGTTGATGATTTTTTCCGGCGCGGTCTCTGGCAGGAGGAAGACCACCGGCCGGCAATTCTCTTTGCTTGCAAGTGCCTCCGCATCCTGATCCTGGCCGTTCGCGGTCTCTTCCAGAACCAGTGCCTGGTGCGCTCCTCGGCCCTGGCCTACACCACCATTCTGGGTTTTATTCCCCTGTTCGCCTTGCTCTTCGCCATCCTTCAGGCCATCGGCATGCCTCGCCTTTTGGCCACCTACTTCCTGGAGAACCTGGCCCCCGGCTCCCAGGATTTCGTCAACCAGATCCTGCATTACATCGAGAATACCAAGGTGACCTCCCTGGGGGTCTTCGGGGTGGTGGCCCTGTTATGTGACCTGGTCATCATCATGACCAACGTGGAGAAGGCCTTCAATAAGATCTGGCAGGTCAGCCAAACCCGCTCCTGGAGCCGCAAGGTCAGCGACTACCTGAGCATCTTCCTGCTCTTTCCCATCCTCATGGCAGTGGCCATCTCCCTCTCCACCTCCTTCCTGAGCATTCATCTGGGTATCCATGGCTTCCTGGCGGCAGTGTTGCCACGAACCTTCTTCACCGCCACCCACTGGCTGGCCTCCCTGGGGGTGCTGTGGCTGGCCTTTATCTTCATCTACCTGGTGATGCCCAATACCCGGGTACGTTTCTGGTCCGCGGTCATGGGCGGAGTGGTGGGGGGCAGCGTCTGGCAGTTGGCCCAGTGGCTGTTCATCTCGATCCAGGGGCGCGCGGCCTATTACAACGCTATTTACGGCGCCCTCTATAATCTGCTTTTCATCGTTATCTGGTTGTTCTGGTGCTGGCTCATCCTGCTCTTCGGCACCGAGGTGGCCTTTGCCCACCAGAACCTGGACAGTCTCACCCGGGGGTTCTGCCAGCCCCCCCTGCCCCCGGAGCCGGTGGACGAATACCTGGGCCTGGCGGCCCTGCTCAGCATCAGCGCCCGCTTCCAGCGGCGGCAGCCGCCCCTGTCCCTGGAGGAGCTGGCGGAGATCCTGCCTCAGGGCAACAACCTGGCGGCGCGGGCGGTGCAGATGCTCCAGGACTGCAATCTGGTGGTACAGGTGGCGCCCGGCAAGCGGGCGCGGTCGCCTCAGTTTCTGCCCAACCTGCCGCTGAGCCAGGTGACCGTGGCCGAGGTCCTGGAATGCCTGCGGCATGGACGTACGGCCGCTATCCATCAGGCCTTGGAGACGGACCCCGGGCTGGCCGCGGTCCTGGACCGCCTGCTGCAGGCGGGGCCCCCGGTCGCGGCGTCATCCCCAACTCTCAAGGAAGTAGTGGAGTCTTGGGGAACCACCGGGGAAGACGCATCAGCCAAGGGGAATCAGGGTAGCAAGGCTTAGGTCCAAGAGGCGGGCTTACTGTTATGAAATTACTAATGGCACAGGCTTCCAGCCTGTGAATCACAGGCCAGAGGCCTGTGCCACTAAAATTAGGACTTAACTACCGGGTCGGGATGGGATTGGGGGGATACTATCCCCAACCTACTCATAATGGGTCCACATACGAAGGATTTTAATGATTTTCTCCTGTTCCAGGACTTCGTAGACCAATCGGTGCTCAATATTGATGCGGCGGGAATAAGCGCCGGCAAGGTCGCCCACCAGCTTGTTGAAGGATGGAGGGCTTTGAAAGGGATTTTCCCTTAAAATCTTGAGCAATTCTTCTGCCTTGGACCGAAGACCGGCGGCGGCCAATTTCTTGGCGTCCTTCTGTGCCTGCTTGGTAAAAACAAGGCGCCAAGCTGTATTCAAGAGCCGGCAATTTTGAAGATCGGTGAGAATGTTTTTGGCCATGGTGACTCCCTTTTTCCACCGGGCCAATAAAAAAAGACCCGGCTCCCCGCGTTAAGGGCCGCCAGCGGGAATCGGGCCGCAAATTTAGATTCAATTTTGTTTATATACCTACTACATCTCCTTTCGTTTTTCAATAAAAAAAGAAATATAATCTTAAAAAGACGCATAGTTAACCCACGATCACCAGTCGGGTTCCCCGGTACACTCCCCCACCGGCGTCTGCAAGCCTTCCCGGATGGACTCTCGCATTCCGGGAATAGACAGCAAATACAGGGTCTCCTGGATGGCCCTCCAGTCTTCCTCGGAAAGCAAGACCGCATTGGTTCTTTTCCCGGTGATGAGAATCGGTTCATGAGATGCAGCCGCTTCATCCACCAGGCGTCCCAACTTCGTCCGCGCCTGGCCAACCTTTATGGTAGTCATCATTCCACCTTTTCCTAAGTTCCTTTTAAAAAAGCCAGCCTCCGTAAAGGGCCGGGCATGCTCTTCCATGCGGTCAGTGGCACAGGCTTCCAGCCGGTGGGCCGGCGGCGGCCTCCTCTCCCATGCAGGGGGGAAGCCGCCCACCAATAAGGAAATGAGAGGATTATTGGCGGGCAGCGCCCGCCCCACAATTTCTGATTATTCAGCATTTTCCAGAAATTTCAAAACCTGTTTGACTATCTTGGGATGGAGGTCTCCAGCGGCGTGGAAAGGGATGACAATTCTTCGGCCTTCTTTAAAATAAATCCTGTGGCTGCCTGAGCTCCTGATCAACTCGTAGCCGGCTTTTAGCAGCAGGGCTTCACCCTCCCGCCCTGTTAACCGGGGCGGTTTAGACAACCCGAACCTCTAAAGAAGTGGTAAGAATCTCTTTGCTCAGGGAGGCCTTAATTTCTTCTGCTGACAGAGTTTCCAGATAAAGCTCAATGGCCTCTTTGATATTGGCCATGACCTCTTCAAAGGTATCCCCTTGAGTCTGGCAACCTTCCAACTCCGGGCAATAGGCATAATAGCCGGAATCATCTTTTTCGATAACAATGCTGACTTTGTGGGACATAGCTTACTCTCCTGGGCCTAAGGTAATAAAAAAGCCAGCTTCCGTCAAGGGGCGGGCATGCTCTTCCACGCAGTCAGTGGCACAGGCTTCCAGCCTGTGAATCACAGGCCAGAGGCCTGCGCCACTAAAAGGGCTTAACTACCGAGTTCGGGATGGGATCGAAATTATAGGTCTTCAGGTTTTAGACCGGTAACCTTAGTGATGCGGGCCAACATTCTTGGGCCAATTTCCTCGTTATCATGAAAGGCGAACACCACGTCGGGCCAAAGCCGCTTCGAGACAGGGTGCGGTGTGAACCGGAACGCCTTTTCTCGCTCCACCCTAATCTCTCTAAGGACGCCAGGACTCGCTTCGCTTTGCTGAATCGCCAAGAACTCATGCCGCGGCGAACAGAATATTTATGGGCTCGGCCAGCATCTCCCCGTGTTCCAGGCGCTCGGCGAGGACCCGTAGAGCCAGGGCCTGGGCCCTGGCTTGGGCTTCCTGGCGGGTCTGGGCATAGACCATAGCCCCGGGAAGTTCCAAAACTTCAGCGAGCCAGCGGCCGTCTTCTTCCTGCTCTGATTCAATGGTAAATTTTATAAGTTTACCCTCAGATTTCTATATACCAAATCATCCATTAATAAATAGAAAAAAAAGCCCGCCTCCGTCAAGGGGCGGGCTTGGGGCTAGAAATTAAATCCGGCGGCGTCCTACTCTCCCACGCAGTCACCCACGTAGTACCATCGGCCCTGCAGGGCTTAACTACCGAGTTCGGGATGGGATCGGGTGTGACCCCTGCGGCATGGCCACCGGAAAC
>JBEKDQ010000183.1:0-5465 GCA_050014275.1 Desulfobaccales bacterium
CCGCATCGGCCGAGGCACCAAGATGGACAACCTGGTGCACCTGGCCCACAACGTTGAGGTGGGAGAGCATTCCCTGCTGGTGGCCCAGGTTGGGGTATCCGGATCCACCAAGATCGGCCGCCGGGTGGTGCTGGCGGGCCAGGTGGGTCTGGCGGGCCATATCGAACTGGGCGACGAGGTCCGGGTAGGGGCCCAATCCGGGGTTCACCACTCCGTGCCCGCCGGGCAGACGGTGTCCGGTTATCCGGCCCGGCCCCAAAAAGAGTGGCTTCAGATCATGGGCCACCTGTCCAAACTCCCGGACCTCCATCAGAAGCTGAAACGGCTGGAAAAAGAGTTGCGCCAACTCTCCGCCAGGCTGGATAAGGAGCCGGAAACATGACTCTGCCGCCCCTTCCCTGGAATTATGAGAAAATTCAAAACATCCTGCCGCACCGCTACCCTTTTCTCCTGGTGGACCGCATCATCGCCCTGGAGCCGGGGAAACGCATCGTCGGCTTGAAAAACGTCAGTATCAATGAGCCATTCTTCCAGGGCCACTTTCCGGAGCGGCCCATCATGCCCGGGGTGCTCATCGTGGAATCCATGGCCCAGGTTGGCGGCATCCTGGCCCTGTTGGCCTCCCCGGAGAACCAGGGGAATGCCTCCCTCTTCCTCATGGGGCTGGATAAGATTCGCTTCCGGCAGCCGGTCTTCCCAGGCGACCAATTGCGGCTGGAAGTCGAATCCCTGCGCAGCGGCCAAAAGTTCTGGAAGATGCAAGGCAAGGCCTTCGTCAACAATACCCTGGTGATGGAAGGTGAGGTAATGGCCGCGGTGGGCAAGGAAGAAGAATGAGGCAGGTAGAGATCCATCCCACCGCCATCGTGGATCCCGCGGCCCAACTGGGCCCGGGGGTGACCGTGGGCCCTTACAGCATCATCGAGGGCCGGGTCGCCATCGGACCCCACACCCAGATCGGCCCCCATGTGGTTATCCGGGATTTTACCAGCATCGGCAGCCGCTGCCGCATCTTCCAGTTCGCCGTCCTGGGGGAGATCCCCCAAGACTTGAAGTTCCAAGGGGAAGAGACCCGGCTCATCATCGGGGATGACAACACCATCCGGGAATTCGCCACCATGCACCGGGGCACGGCCGCCGGCGGCGGGGTCACTCGCATCGGTGACGGCAACCTCTTCATGGCCTACAGCCATGTGGCCCATGACTGCCAGGTGGGCGACCGGGTCATCATGTCCAATGCCGCCACCCTCGGGGGCCACATCACCGTGGAGGACCACGCCATCCTGGGAGGCCTCTCGGCGGTGCACCAGTTTTCCCGTATCGGCGCCTATGCCTTCATCGGCGGCTGCTCCGCGGTGAACCGCGACGTGCCACCCTATGCCATGGCGGTGGGCAACCGGGCAAAACTGGCCGGTCTCAATCTGGTGGGCCTCAAGCGGGCCGGCTTCTCCGACTCCGCCCTGCATGACCTGAAGCGGGCCTATGAAATCCTGTTTCTCTCCGGCCTCAATCTGAAGGAGGGTATGGGCAAAGTCCGCCGCGAACTTCCCCCGGGCCCGGAGATCCAGCGCCTGCTCCACTTCCTGGAGACCTCGGAACGGGGTCTGGTGCCGGCAGATGTCCGAGAAAATCGGCTTAATCGCGGGTAAAGGCCAGTTCCCGCTCCTCTTCGCACAGGCCGCCAGTGCCCGCGGCGCCCGGATCATCGCCGCGGCCCACCGTGGCGAAACCAACCCCGCCCTGGCAGAGCTGGTCCAGGAACTCCACTGGGTTTACGTGGGGCAGTTGGGCAAGATCATCCACATCTTCAAGGACGCCGGGGTGCAGCGGGCGGTGATGGCCGGAGGTATCAGCCGGGGCCGCCTGTTTCGGGATTTCCGCCCGGATCTCCGGGCCCTGCGCGTGGTGCGGCGAGCCGGGGCCGGCAACGACGATCGCCTCCTCCAGGCAGTGGCCGCCGAACTGGAGAAGGAAGGCATCACCATCGCCCCATCCACCCTGTTCCTGGACCAACTCCTGGCGCCACCCGGCAAACTGAGCAAACGGGCGCCCACCCGGGAGGAGTTTCTGGACATCGAATTGGGCTTCCGGCTGGCTAAGGAGATCGGCCGCCTGGACATCGGCCAGTGTGTGGTGGTGCGGCGCCAGGTGGTGGTGGCCCTGGAGGCCATTGAAGGCACCGATGAGTGCATCCGCCGGGCCGGGGCCCTGGCCGGCCCCGGGGCGGTGGTGGTGAAGGTGAGCAAGCCGAATCAGGACCTGCGCTTTGACGTGCCCGCGGTGGGGCCGGACACCATCCGCTCCATGGTGGCCGCCCGGGCCGCAGTCCTGGCCATCGAAGCGGGCAAGACCCTGACCTTTGACCGCCCCCTGATGCTGGCCGAAGCCCAACCGGCCAGGATTGCCATCTGGGGGGTTTGAAGAAAGACAGTTCGGCCAATTGGGGTCCCTGGAGGAGCTAAAGAAGCTTGCAAATGTGGTCTTTATTTATTCAACTTCAACTGAGCGCAGGCTAAAGACTGCGGCTACAATTGCGCAGGGACCATGAGCAAAAAGAATTCCGTGCCTGCTTTCTCCTGCGGGGGCGCGCCGTCCAGCCCAGCCGGGAGGGTTCTACAAGAGGTCTTCGCCCTGGAGGGGTAAAAAGCGTAGAATTGAATTTTTAGGACATTAAGCAGTAAGAGTGAGCAGTTTTACATGTTCTGGTAGCCGCAGGCTTTAGCCTGCGCTCATTTTATTAAGAATTATCGCAAGCTAAAGCTTGCGGCTACATTTTAAATACTTAAAGATGATGACATTATTTAATAATACCTAAACGCGCCCCTTAATTCCCGGTGGTTGATAAAGGGGGGGGCAGAGAATAGGTAGCGCCGCCGCCCCCGGCGGCGCAAGTATAAAGGTTAGAACCGCCGGGGGCGGCAGTTCTACATAAACTCCATCCAGCCCTTTAAAGATTGGCTGGCACGATCGATGCGGTCTAGGAGCGGTATTCTTCGAAGAGTCTGGCGGGGTATTCCTGGGCCAGGCGGGCGGCCAATTGGTGGTGCAGGTCCCAAGCCTGGTCTCTGGCACGGGTTTCCACTGACAGGTCAGGGTTGGACCAGCGCCGGGGCAGATAGAAGAAATTGACTTCAAAAACTGCGGTCTCGAAGAGGTCCTCATCTTTCTTGATGGTGGAAACCACGAAACGCCGGCGGGTCGGCTGGTTCCTGACCTTGTTGAATAAACCTTTGGCAGTCCCGGCGATCCTCAAGAATGCTCTTCCCTGCGCCTGGATCTTTTCCTGCTGATGGCCCTTCTCTTGGCCGGCACGCAAAGGGCGGAGCCCATCACCACCCTGGCCCGGACGGTTTTGAGGCTTGAGGGGAAATGGAGTTTCTCCTCTGCCGGCGGCAGCTCGGCGATGGGGGCGCCTTCCAGTTCAAAGCCTTTTTCTATGAGGGGCCGCAAATCGGCCCAGTTCCTGGTGCTCCCCATCATGGCGACGATGATGGCCTTGTCGCCATTCTGAAACATCCCCACATAGGTATGCCTGGAGGCACGCGTAAAGCCGGTTTTGCCTGCCACCGCCAGGGGGGTGGTGAACAGGAAGCGGTTGTGATTGCGTAATTCCCGGTCCCCCTGGATGGTGTAATACTTGGTGGCCATGATCCCGACCAGTTCAGGATTTTCCATGGCCCGCTTAAACATCAGGGCCAGGTCCTGGGCCGTGGTGAACTGGTCGTCCGCGGGCAGGCCGTTGGCGGTGGCCAGGTTGGTGCGGTTCGCCCCCCACTGGCGGACCTCCCGGGTCAGTTGCCGGGCAAATTCCTCTTCACAGCCGCTCACCTTTTCGGCCAGGGCCCGGGCCGCGTCGTTGGCGGAGGAGAGCAGCAGGGCATAGAGCAGGTCCCGCACCGTATAGGTCTCCCCCGCCTTGATCTGGATCTTGGAAGCGGGGGCGGAGGCGGCATAGGCGCTCACCGGAACCTGGTCGTCCAGCTTCAAGTGCTCCACCACCGACATGGCGGTCATGACCTTGAGGGTGCTGGCGGGGGGGTAAAAGAGCTGGGGATTGCAGGCCAATAAAATCTGGCCGGTCTTGGCGTCCATGATGACGAAAGACTTGGCCGACACCGTAATAAGATCTGCTTCCTCGGCGGCCACCGGCATCAGCGCCAGCCAGCAACCCGCCAGCACCCCGAACAACACCATTGCCCATTTGACGCTGGATCTCATGAACCCTCCCGCTCACTCGCCCTCATGGCCCGACGGCTCGGGGCGGCATTTATTGGCTCCTATCATATGAAAATTTTCGTCGCTTGGCAATGAGGGAGCCATCGGGGCGCGGACAGTCCGTCCTGAGATAACCGAGGAGGGAGCCACCGCCCTGCAATTTCGATTACTTCGGGGAAAAACCGGCCAGAGAAGGGCCGGCGACCGCCAGGTCTCCGGCGTCCCGCTCTTAACCGTATTTTTCCAGCTCCTTAAGGTAATCTGCAGGCGGGTAAAATCCGGAAAATCGATGCAGTTCCCGGCCATCGGGAGAGAAGATCAGGGTGGTGGGTGCCCCGGTGACGTTGAACTGGCGCGCCACCTCCATGTGATGGCGCCCTTCCAGGCGCACGGGAATGAAGCGGGTATTAAGCGCTGCGGCCACCGCCTGGTCGGAATGGGTCTCCAGGTGCATCCGCTGGCAATGGGGACAGCCTTCCATATAGAGTTCCAGCACCAATGGGCGGTTCGCTTCCTTGGCCTCTTTCAGGGCCGCCTCCCAATTGTCACGCCAATATACCACTGCCGCCATGAGTTCTCCTCCTTTAGGGTCTGGTGATCGCCGCCCCGGCCGATGGTCCGCAGCCGCCTGCACTCCCCCCTTGCCCCACCGGCGTAGCGCACTCTTAAGATAAGCCGCATCCGCCCAAAGGCAAGGGGTGCCCGCATAACCTGGGGATGAGCCGCTAATTTTCTGTCCTTTTTATTGGGAGATGATATTATCTTTTTGGGTAAACCGCCCAGGCGGGCGTCCCCTGGAAAAGCCTCGAAGCCTGAGGGCGGCATGGCCCGCCGCGCCTTAGACACTATGGGAATATCGCCTTTCCTATTTCTCCTGCTCCTGGTGGGGGCCTGGGGCTACCAACTCCTGGCCCTGGTCTCCCTGTGGCGCTTCTTCGCATCGGCCGCCGCCCCGTTGCCGCGGCCTCCAGAGGTCGGGATCACCGTGTTCAAGCCCTTGAAAGGGCTGGAGGCCACCACCCGGGAGTGTCTGGAGAGCTTCCTGGTCCAGGACTGGCACCCCTGCCAGGTGCTTTTCGGGGTGCAGGATCAAGGCGACCCGGTAGTTTCCTTGCTCCGGGAACTCCAAAAGACCCATGCCGGACCGGAAATCGAGATCATCTTTTGCCCTCAGCTCCTGGGGCTGAACCCCAAGATCAGCAGCCTGCGCCAGATGGAGGAGCGGGCTCGTTACGATCTTATGGTCATTG
>JBEKDQ010000184.1:0-5436 GCA_050014275.1 Desulfobaccales bacterium
AGAGTTGAAGACCGAGCACCCCGTGGTGGACCTGCGCCTTTTTAAGGAACGGAATTACGCCTCCGGGGTGACCATCATGTTCTTCTTCGGCTTCGTCCTTTACGGCTCCATTCTGCTCCTGCCCCTGTTTCTCCAGACCTTGATGGGCTATGACGCCACCCTGGCAGGCTGGGCCCTGGCCTTCGGCGGCATCGGTTCACTGATGATCATGCCGGTGGTGGGCCGCCTCACCACCGTCATAGACAGCCGCATCCTGGTCTTCGTGGGACTGTTGATCAATGCTCTGGCCGTTTATTTCATGAGCCAGTACAATACCCAGATCGATTTCAGCGCCGCCTGGTGGCCCCGGTTCATCCAGGGCTTCGGCCTGGGCTGCACCTTCGTGTCCCTCACCACCCTCACCATGTCCCGCATCTCGCAGGTGAAAATGGGCAACGCCACCGGCATCTTCAACCTGATGCGCAACCTGGGCGGCTCCTTCGGCATCGCCACCGCCACCACCCTGCTTTCCCGCCGCAGCCAGTTCCATCAGAGCCGTCTGGTGGAGCACCTCACCCCCCTGTCGCAGCCCTTCATCGACTGGCAGCACCGCCTGGGGCAGCTTATACCCGAATTGGGGGCCAACTGGAATTGGTGGAACGCCCCCCAGGCCATGGCCGACCTCTACCAGGAGGTCCAGCGCCAGGCCCAAATGCTGGCCTTCTGCGACGATTACCGTTTCTTCACCATCGTCTTTCTGCTGCTCCTGCCCCTGGTCTTTCTCATGCGCCGTCTCCCCCGCTCCGCCCCGGCCCCTGCCGAACCCAAAGTGGAAGCCCTGCCTTAGCGCGATCAGTGTCAGCTTTCCAGCAGTAATTCATGAGCTTTGGCTCACCCGTAAATCATGAAAATGTAGAGCCGCCGCCCCCCGGGGCGCGGGAACTCAGGAACTTTTCGGAATAGTTGGCCATGAGCCTTCAACTCCCCGTAAATTATGAAAAGTCCGGTGGGGCGGGCGTCTCGCCCGCCACTCAGTCCGCACCGGCGAGACGCCTGTGCCACCGATCCTTCACAACCTTTCAAGGCGGTTACCCAGGGGCCTAAGGTAGAACCGCCGCCTCGGCAGCTCCTTTTTTTTGCGTCGGCGCGGAAAGCCTTCATCCTTACAAGCCGGGGAACTGGTTGGAGGTGCAGTGGCTAAAAACGTTGTCATGGATAACAGAATCATAACTCAGTTTGGAATATCTGGCGGCTACAAGATAAATTTGATACAAGTTCAGGATGATCGTGATTAACCACCGCGGCCCTGAGCGCGGCTAACTACGGAAGGACAATTGTGCGCCGTCTTAACCTTATCCTGCTGACCATCGCCATTGGGTTTTTCTTTTGGATCCTCAATGAGGTGGGCTGGGCCAAGGTGGGGCATTACCTGCGGCAGGTTGGCTGGTACTGGCCGCTGCTGCTCTTGCCGTATGGGTTGGTTAACCTTCTGGAAGCCGTCTCCTGGAAATACCTAATCGTCAACCTGCCCCGGACCATCTCCTTGTCCCGCCTCTTCTGGCTGCGACTGGGAGGGGAAGCCCTGAACCAACTCACCCCTACTGCCTCCCTGGGGGGCGAGCCCTTTAAGGCCGACCGGTTGTGGACCGCCGGGGTCCCTCTGGACCAGGCCACCGCCTCGGTGGTGATCCACAAAGGCATCCTGGTCTTGAGCCTGGTCCTTTATATTATTCTGGGTCTGACCCTGGCCCCCCGCTACCTGCCCGCGGCCCTGTCGCATCTGGGGATCTTGAGCCTGGGCACCGTGGGGCTGGCCGTGGGTGGCGCCACTTTTGTCTTTCTCCAGCGCCGGGGCGCCTCCTGCAGCCAGGGGGTGCGCTTTCTGCACCGCCGGGGCTGGTGTCCCCGGTTTCTTCAAGAAAAAGAGGACTTTTTCGCCAGGTTGGATGATAGCCTCTCTTCCTTCTATCGGAAATATCCGGAACGGGCCATCCTGGCCTTCGTCCTCTTTTTCTTGAGCTGGTTGCTCCATGCGGCGGAGGTCTATCTGATCTTCTGGCTGGTGGGGCACCCCATCAGTTGGGGCCTGGCCCTTTGCCTGGACTCCCTGGCCATGCTGTTCAGCGCCCTGGGATTCTTCATTCCCGCGGCTGCCGGGGTCCAGGAGGGAGGCAACCTCCTCCTGGCCCTGGGCTTCAACCTGGGCCTCACCCTGGGGGCCACCTTCAGCATTCTGCGGCGCCTCCGGGAAGCCTTCTGGCTCAGCCTGGGGCTTCTGGTGGTCTGGTGGGAAAAGTGAGCAGTGAGCAGTGAGCAGTGAGCAGTGAGCAGTAAGCAGTGGTAGTGAACCTGTTGGTGGATTTATGGGGTTTGGGATATGGGAGAGAAACCCGAAACCGCACCGGAACCTGGTTGCCTGGAAAAGAGGGATGGATTTAGTCAGCGCAGTGTACAGCTTGACTAAAAATTTTCCCGAAAATGAAGTTTATGGCCTATCTGCCCAATTGCGACGTGCTGCCAGTTCTGTGCCTTCAAATATTGCTGAAGGGGCTGCCAATCGAACCCCCGCCCAATTTGCCAACTATTTGGCAAACGCCATCGGCTCGTTGAACGAAATTGATACCCAATTGGAACTTTCATTACGGTTGGGCTTTATTTCAGAAGTTGAACACCTTCAAATCAATAGCTTATTAGATGAGTGCCTCGCGATAACCTATGGTTTAAGAAAATCAATCAATAGCAAGCGGTAATCATACTGCGGCTGATTATTGTGTATGGCATAATAATAATAATGGAATATTATTATAAAAGATTTTAAACCTAATGTATTGTCAGATACTCTATTCGCCGAATATGTATAAAAGAACGAAATAAATGAACGATTTAAGCTGGACCCACGTTGTAATTCGTCAGAAAATTTCGATGATTATGTCATATTGTACAAAATAGCTCTTGTATTGACTGCATTATTGAATATAGAAAGAAAAAATCCAAATTATTATCAGGTACAGTTAATATTTGAAAAAGCGGTATTTACTGATGGCAATGTTCAAAAACTATATTTCTATCATCAGGTAAAATCAGCAATGGACAAATTGGGGAAATTAATAGATCTTCCAATTTATAGCAAAATTGACAATTTAAAGGACCAAAATGAGAAAATGCCCTGGACTATGGCAAGCTTGCGGGCAGTAAAAGTTTTGGGAGATGATCAACCTATAATGCATAACCGGGCCTCTGTGATAGGGATGGGTTGGGCAATGGGTTGGTTAAGAGAAGCTGGAATTATAGAGACAAATTTAGCGACATTAGATAAATTTGCATTGATGTGGATGCACAGCTATGTAGCAATAAATGATTTTTCTCAATGAATGCAATCCTATAGTATGAATATTGGTGACGCCTAAGAAATGACTGCATAAGGAGTGCTTTTACTGCTCACTGCTCACTGCTCACTGCTTACTGCTTACTGCTTACTGCTTACTCAATCAACCAAACAACCGCACCTCCACCGGCTCGCCCTTTAACAGCCCTTCCGCCTCCAGAGGGATCATTACCAGACCGTCGCTGTTCACCAGGGGGGAGAGGAGCCCCGAGGGCCCCAGCACCGGCTCGGCCCACAAGGTTTCGCCTTCCCGGCGCAGACGCACCCGCACATAGTCCTCCCGGCCACTGGCCCCGGCCAGGTTGCGGGAGAGGGCCGCGGTGACGGTGCGGCCCCAGGGGGGCGCGGCCTGCAGGCCAGAAAGGTGAGCCAGTAGCGGCCTTCCTAAGACCTCCATGACCACTGCGGCGGAGGCCGGGTGTCCCGGCAGACCAAGGAGGGGCTTGGCGCCGCTCTCTGACAAAAAAGACCAAAAACCCACCGCCGCCAGGATGGTGGGTTTCCCGGGGCGGATCGCCACCCCGTGGGCCAGGACCTCGGAGGCGGGGAGGTCGCGGATGGCCGCCAGGGTCAGGTCCCGCGCCCCCACCGAGGAGCCCCCGGAGATGAGAATCAGGTCGGCGTCGCTGATGGCCGCGGCCAGGGCTGCCCTCAGGGCGCTAAAATCGTCGGGGATGATCCCCAGGAGCAGGGGCAGGCCACCCCCCTCCTGCACCTGGGCCGCAGTTAAATGGGCGTTGGCATCCCGCACCTGGCCGGGACCGCACTTGCGCTCAACCGGGACAATCTCGTCGCCGGAGGAGAGGATGGCCACTCGGGGCCTTCTGTAAGCCTTTAAATGAGATATTCCCAGGGCCGCCAATAACCCCAGGTCCTGGGGACGTAGCCGCGCCCCTGCCTCGAAGAGCAGCTTCCCGGCCGGCACATCTTGGCCGGGGGTGAGGAGGTTTTCCCCCGGGGCCACGGCCCGGCGTACCTCCAGGGTCTGGTCCGGGTGTTCGGCGGTGTATTCCATCATGACCACCGCATCAGCACCTTCCGGCAGCATGGCGCCGGTGGGCACCCGCAGGGTCTCGCCGGGAAGCAGGGACTGGACCGGGGCGAGGCCCATGGGGACCTCGCCCTTGATCTCCAGGTACTGGGGCGCCCCGACGCTGGCTCCGAAGGTGTCCCGGGCACGCAGGGCGTAGCCATCCATGGTGGCCCGATTGAATCCAGGCGCGGCCTCCGGCGAAGACACCGGCACGGCCAGCACCCGGCCCAGCCCGTCGTCCAGGTCCACCTCCTCGGCGCCCACCGGAGAAAAACGCGGATAGAGGGCCAGTACTTCTTCCCGGGTTTGCAGGCGGAAGAATTCTATCATAGTCATATCGCTTTTATTATAGGCAGCCAGAAAATCCTCTCGGGAGATTCCAGCCTGGGTGCAGATGGTTTCAAGGCGGAAGCCTTAATAAAGGGATGATTTGGCATGGTTAGCGGGGTTTTGCCACCATCGGGATTTTCCCTCAGCATCGAGATATGCTTCCGTTTCCGGATAAGCCGAAAGCCCAAAATCTCCATGGTCTTAATCACTCTGCCATTCGGCGCATCTACGGGAAATCTGGTCATCAGACTTCGAATCCCGCCTCCGCTACGAAAGCTTCCAGGACCGGCGGCTCGATTTCCAGGACTTCCGGTCCAAAGGTTTCGATATGGAAGGCGATGGCAGATTTGACATCCGCCAGGGCCTCCTCATAAGTGTCCCCCTGTCCCACCGCGACCCCCTTTAATCCCAAGGGGTAGGCCACGTAACCGTCAGGATGCTTTTCCACGATAATTTTAAGCTGCATTATAGCTCATCCTCCCATTCTGGATTATGTCCAAGTCCCCCGCGGGTTACAACAATGGTGGCGGGCACAGCCGCCCCATAAGCTGCATTTGATTCTTCTTTGAGCATATGAGCACAGGGGAGACGACTGTGCCACCAGGTCAAAGTCATTTTTAGCCGGGGGAGGTGGGGCCGCAGGCCCCGCTTCCCCGGCTTCCGCTTACACGGGTTGGGAGGGGGTGTGGGGGGAGGGCAGGGATGAAAT
>JBEKDQ010000185.1:0-5400 GCA_050014275.1 Desulfobaccales bacterium
AGAAGATCGTCGCCACGGCCTGCCGCATCGCCGCGGGCAGCCCGGAGAAGTTGCATCTGGGCAACATCGCCATCCAGCGGGATTGGGGCTGGGCTCCGGAATACGTGGAAGCCATGTGGTTGATGCTCCAGCAGGAGAAACCCGACGATTATGTCATCGCCACCGGGGAGAGCCACAGCCTGGAAGAGTTCGTGGCCGCGGCCTTTGCCCGGGTAGGACTCCAGTGGCGGGACCACGTGGTCATCGATCCGGAGTTTTTCCGGCCCACGGAGATTGCCGTCAGCCGTGGCAACCCGCAGAAGGCCGCCAGCACCTTCGGTTGGCGGGCGCGTTGCCAGATGCTGGAGGTGGTCCGGCTGATGTGCCAGGATGAACTTAAGCGGCTTAAGAACCATGGCTGACATCCGTCTGGCCTACCTGGTGACCCACCCCATCCAGTACCAGGCCCCGCTGCTACGCCGCCTGGCCCGGGAGCCGGGTCTCGACCTGACCGTTTTCTTTTGCAGCGATTTCACCACCAAGAAATTCCGGGACCCTTCCTTCGGCCGGGTGATCGATTGGGACGTGCCCCTGCTGGAGGGCTATCGCCATGAATTCCTGCGAGCCCTGGGCGGGCGGGAGCGGGTGTCGTTTTGGCGACCCTTCAACTACGGCCTGGGCCGTAGCCTGAAAGAGGGCTGCTTTGAGGTCCTATGGATCCATGGCTATAACCGCTGGTTCCACTGGCTGGCCATGTGGTCCGCCAAGAGGCGGGGCCTCAAGGTCTTGATCCGGGATGAAGCCACCCTCAGCAGCGCCCCGCGGAATATCGGCAAGCGGCTGCTAAAGGCCGGCTTTTTTGCGGGGCTTAGGCGCCTGGCCGACGGTTTCCTGGCCATCGGTAGTTTAAACCGGGAATACTATCGCCATTATGGCATCCCCGAGGAAAATATCTTTTGGATGCCTTATGCGGTGGACAACACCTTTTTCCAGACCAAGGCCCGGAAGGCCGCGGCCCAGCGGGAGGAACGGCGCCGGGAGCTGGGACTGGCGCCCGGCAGGCCGGTCATCCTGTTCCTCGGCAAACTAGAACCCAGAAAACGCCCCGCCGACCTCCTGGCCGCCTATATCCGCTTGACTCGCAAGGGCGCCATGGCCGAACCTCCCTATCTATTGTTCGTGGGCGAGGGCGAGCAGCGCCAGCCCCTGGAGGAGGTGGCCCGGGAAATGCAGCTCGAGGGCGTCAGATTTCTGGGATTCAAAAACCAGACCGAACTGCCTGCTTATTATGACCTCTGCGATGTCTTGGTCCTGCCCTCGGTGTCGGAGCCCTGGGGGCTGGTGGTCAACGAAGCGATGAACGCAGGCAAAGCCGTCATTGTCAGCGACCAGGTAGGATGCGGCCCGGACCTGGTGAGAAACGGAGAAAACGGCTATATTTTTCCCCACGGAGATATTTCTGCCCTGGCTGCGGCGTTGCATGGGGTGCTGGCAGACCCGGTTCATTGCCGCCGTCTGGGGCAAAAGGGCCTGGAAATTATCAGCCAATGGGGATTTGAGGAAGATCTGCGAGGGCTTCAGAACGCCTTGGCGTATTTCACCGGGGCTCTTATTTCGCCCGCTCCGCAGGAATAGTAGCTCTGATATTCAAGCTGGTCACCGTGGTTTGCAGGGTTAGCAGGCATGATCAAGGTAGTACTGATAAACCTAATTGTTATGTTTTTGTGGTATATCAGAAAATTTATGAAAGTCGAAGAGTATATCAAGGGAGGGTTAGTAACATTTACGAACCCTATACGGCAACAGCGCTGAGGCCGAATTACGAATTTAGAATTAATAATAGTTATTACCACATAAATTCTCTCGGCTTCAGGTCCAAGGAACTTATCGAGCCCAAGGCTCCCGAGGTTTTTCGAGTATTTAGTTTAATCCGATCGGATATGGTGGGGAAGTACGATGCGACAGGTTCTCCTTAAGATTGTCACCATTATGTTAGGCTTGGTGGTCGCTTTTGGAATTGCGGAAGTGGGCGTAAGGATCTTTTGTCCGCAAGAGGTGGCGCCGATTCGATTTATATTCGACCCCCAACGTGGGGAAATTCCCACCCCCAATCAGAAGGGCCGTCAAATCATGCCCGGGGCGTACGACTACACCTATAGCAATAATTCGCTGGGCCTGCGCGGCAGTAAAGAATATCAATTAGAGAGGCATACGGACCACCGGATTCTGTTTTTGGGCGATTCCTTCACCTACGGATTAGGGGTGAATGACGACCAAACCTTTCCCGATCTCACCGAAAAACACCTGATCTCCGAGAAGATCTCGGTGGAAGTGATCAACGCCGGGAATAGCGGCCGGGGTACTGATTATGCTTTGAAGTTTTTTCAAGTCCTGGGATATAAATTTAAACCTGACCTGACCGTGTTTAGCTTTCTAGGCAAGAATTTTGTCGATGACTCCCGCGGCCAGTATTATTCGGTTTCTTCAGAAGGGGAGCTTACCCCTAAACGCTTGCGCGCCGGTAGTAGTTTTATAAAGGACTTGCTAGACGATCTACCCGGCTATAACTGGCTGGTTTCCTGGTCCCAGGCGGCCAATCTGGTTAAGCGAGCGGGCCTCCAATGGTATCTCGCCAGAACCGGTCCTAACGAACTGCGGAGAGGCGGCCTGGTGATTACCTATCCGGAAAGACAGAACGGATACGGCGACGAAACCAAAATTAGATTAACCGAGACCTATGTGAAGAATTTGATCAAATCGGTTGAGGATGCCGGCAGCTCCATAATGTTTTTTTATCTACCCATGGCTCCGGAGATCGAAGAATATCGAAAAAATGGGGCCATATCCCCTGATGAAGCGGCGTTTACCAGGATTATTAAAAAACAGGGGAAAGAGATAAAATCGTTAACCCCGGTACTCGCCGCATCGGCAGAGCCGTTGCCTAAATTGTACTTTATCCCCCGCGATGGGCACTGGACGGCCCTGGGTCAAGCCCTGGCGGCGCAATACCTGGGCGCGGAGTTAGAAAGGCGTCTGAAGAAGAGTCAGCAACCCGGGCACGCCAATCTTGCAATCTTCCCTGAACCGGAGGCTTCCCAGATAGATAAACCGCGCCATTTTCCGCCGTCCCTGGGGTTTTGCCCCCCCCCCGAGGCATCGTGGTAAACATTTTTGGCTTGATTTTATATAATCTTAAGGGTATGTCCTGGACACTATCCGGCGGTTTTTGGAACTCCATCAAAATTAACCAAACCGGAATGATGCCCTTCTCCGGAAGTCAGGCAATTTTAACTATGAACAGACCCCCGACACCGATTCGGTACTCTCCGCCCAAGGCGGGGAGCGCTTCCAGGGTCTCCAGGTCCTGATGGTTTATCCCAAAGGCCTGGATCTGGTGCTGGTAAATCCGGGAGGGCGGGTCCGGAGTTACCAATCCCTGGGAGATACGCTGGCTGCAGTGGAGCCGCCGGTGTGGGCCGGCATGCTGGCCACCTACGTGCGCCATCAAAGGTTTACGGTGCGATTGCTGGATGCCAATGCCGAAAACCTGGGGGTGGACGAGGTGGTGGACCGGATCGGGGAAATGGCCCCGCAGTTGGTGGCTATCGTGGTTTATGGTCACCACCCCTCAGCTTCTACTCAGGTTATGCCGGCCACTGGCACCCTTTGCCGGGCGCTTAAAGAGAGGCAGCCCCACCTGAAAATCCTGTTGGTCGGCGGCCATGTGGCGGCGTTACCGGAATTAACCCTCAGGGAGGAGGAAGCCGATTTCGTCTGCGGCGGGGAAGGGCCGGTAACCCTGGTGGAATTGCTTCAGGCCCTGTCGTCCCCTCGGCCGGATTTCGCCAAGGTGCATGATCTCTGGTTCTTTAAGGGTACAGAGGTGTGCGCCACTGCGGCGGCACCCCTGGTTCTGGACCTGGATGATCTCATGCCGGGACCGGCCTGGGACCTCCTGCCGATGGAGAGGTACCGGGCTCACAACTGGCATTGCTTCGGCTATCGAGACCGCCAGCCTTACGCCGCCTTTTATACCAGCCTGGGATGTCCCTTTCGTTGCACGTTCTGCTGCATCCAGGCTCCCTTCAAACGGGGGGAAGCGGCCCTGGGTTATAAGGCTGGGGTCAACAGCTATCGGCGCTGGAGCCCCCTCACGGTCCTGGCTCAGATCGACCAACTGGTGAATGAATACGGCGTCAGGCACCTCAAATTGGCCGACGAAATCTTTGTTCTGCATCGCCAACACGTGAAAAGTATCTGTGATCTCCTAATCCAGCGGAGCTATGACCTCAATATTTGGGCCTATGCCCGGGTAGATACGCTGCAGGATCCGTCCCTGTTGGAGAAATTGCGGCGGTCCGGAGTTCGGTGGTTAGCCCTGGGGATTGAGGCCGCCAATGCCCGGGTACGGGACGGGGTGCAGAAAGGCTACCGCCAGGAAGATATCTTCCGCACGGTTAACGCCTTGCGTGCGGCAGATATCAACATTATTGGCAATTTCATCTTCGGACTGCCGGACGATAACCTGGAAACTATGCAGGAAACCCTGCAGTTGGGCCTGGACCTCAACTGTGAGTTCGCCAATTTCTACTGTACCATGGCCTATCCGGGGTCGCGGCTTTATGAGGAAGCCCGGCGCCAAGGGTGGCCCTTGCCGGCCAGCTGGATCGGTTACTCCCAACTGGCAGTGGACACTTTACCCCTGCCGACGCGGTTTTTGAGCGGACCGGAAGTCCTCCGGTTTCGGGACCAAGCCTTTCAGATTTACTTCAATGCTCCTGCTTATCTGGAAATGATCTCCTCCAGATTCGGTCCTGAAACAATGGAGCAAATCAAGGAAATGACGGCGCACAAGATCGTGCGCCGGTATGCCGAAGATTGATCTGGCATCCGGCAGCCGCGGGCGAAAATACTTATGATACGGAAATCTAAGTCGATTACTTTTTGGGAAAAGCGGGGCTGGCGACGCTACGTCGGGCCCAAGCGGCTGATCCTGCTCGGAATTTTTGGGGGCGGCCTGGGGGCCCTGCATTACCTGCGCCTCCATGGCTGCCTGACCCCGGAGCTGGTGTTCCGGTTCATCCAGGAACATCAGCTTAGCGCCCCCTTGCTATTCCTCGCCTTTTACATCATCTCCACTATTTTCCTGGTCCCCACCCTTCCCTTGAATCTGGGGGCCGGGACTCTCTGGGGCCCGTTTTGGGGCAGTATCCTGGCGACGTTAGGCTTCCTGGGCGGGGCCATCCCCGCTTTTCTCATTTCCCGGACGGCCCTGGGGCAACCTCTGGCCACGCGGTTCAACAATCGGTTTCTCCTGTGGCTGCAAACCGAACTGGATACCCGGGGCTGGAAGGTGGTGGCCTTTACCAGGCTCAATCCCATTTTTCCCTCCGGCCCGCTTAACTACGTGTTCGGCCTGAG
>JBEKDQ010000186.1:0-5318 GCA_050014275.1 Desulfobaccales bacterium
GGCTCAATCCGCTCTTCAAGGCCGGGGAATTGATGCTCATCTGCGATCACCTCAACTTTATCTGGGATAATCCACTCGTCGGAGAAAATATTGATGCCTGGGGGCCGCGTTTTCCTGATATGAGCCAGGTATATGATCCGGCCCTCCGGGACCTGGCGGAAGAGGTGGCCCGGCGTCGCGGCCTGATCTTACGCAAAGGGGTCTATGTGGCGCTCAAAGGACCCAGCCTGGAAACCCCGGCGGAAACCCGGGTCTTGAGAATCCTCGGCGCCGACGCGGTGGGCATGTCCACCGTGCCGGAGGCCATCGTGGCGGTCCACAGCGGGCTCCGGGTCCTGGGGATTTCGGTCCTCGGCAACCTCAATCTCCCGGACGCCATGGCCCCCATCGCCATCGAGGAAATCGTGGCCACCGTGGCCAGGGCCGAGCCCCACCTGGTGGAATTGCTGCTGGGAGTGCTTAAGGAGGCGGATTAACACCAGGCGAAAGATTGTCAGGAGGCGGCCTAAACCTCCGGATTCGCGTTCTCGCCGGGAACGCGGAGGCTTCCCCAGGATCGGTTCAGAAGGCGCCGCCCCGTAGCCCCGAGTTCAGTTCCCGGCCAAATAAATAATAACGCTTATGGCCTTAGCTCCGACAATAAGCGTCTAAATAATAATGGTCAATGAGTTAGATCGGTGGTCGTGGATGCCTAGCGCTTCTTTGGCCGCGGTTTTTTGGGCTGCCTGGCGGGCTTGGGCCCCCCGGGGGCTGCCGCCCCCTTGGCGGCCGCGGGCTGGACTTCCGGGGCCGCGGTTTCCAGGGGGCCGATGACGTAAACCCGCTCCTGCCGCGGGAGATTATCCAGGGACCGGCCGCACTTGGGACAGAGCTTTTGAGAGAGGGGATTGTTGCTTTGACACCCCGGACATTTCAACCATAGGCCCATGGCCGGCATCTCCTCAGTTTTTCCTTACCATTAGCAAAACCGGCGGCATTCTTCAAGAATTTTTGTCGGACCGGCTAATTCTCCCGCAAAGGAGATATTCTATGAAAAAAGTCATCATTGACACCGACCAAGCCCCGGCCCCCAGCGGGGCTTACACCCAGGCCCTCTCCGTGGGCCCCTTTGTCTTTATCTCCGGGCAGATCCCCCTGGATGCCCAAGGGAACCTGGTGAAGGGGGATATCGTGGTGCAAACCTGCCAGGTGATCGCCAACCTCAAGGCCATCCTGGCCGCGGCGGGTCTGACCCTGGGAGACGTGGTGAAAACCACGGTCTATCTGACAGACCTGGCCGATTTCCAGGAAATGAACCGGGCTTATGGCGAATTTTTCCCGGGGCACCCGCCGACCCGCAGCACCCTCCAGGTGGCCGGCCTGCCCCGGGGCGCCGCCATTGAGATCGAGGCCATCGCGGCAAAAAAGGCTTGGCCAGCTTGAAGTGGGAGGGTCCGCGGCCCGCAGGGAACCGCGGCGTCTGAAAGGGATGGAACCGGATAGGTTTCAGAAGAACTCGATCGGAATAGGTCTACAGCTATTTTCTCTTCCACTTCCCAGTCGTGTCGTCCTTTTCATATTCCTTTTTCACCGCCGCCCAGGCCACCTTGTGGGCCACTTCCTCGAGGGATTCGTTTCCCCGGCGTTTTTTCGGGTCCTTATATTGTTCCAGGGCGTTATTATGTGCTTCACGGTAAATTTCTTGGGCGTGTTCCGGCAAAACGTCCTGCACTCCTTTGGGCAATTCTTCCAGGCTATTTTCCCGAGGCATATATTTTGGCCTCCTCGATTGAAATTGAGCCCTACGCTGAGACTCCGGCCCCCACTTTAATCAAGCGTTTGATCAGCATTCCATGGACCGCTTAACTTCTTCCCTCCAATCGAATGAAGTACGTGATCCGCTTATCTTCGCAATACTCGCAGATCTCCGCGTTGGCAAAGGCAACATCCCCTCGTAGCCAAAAAAGCTTGAACCAAGGGCGGCAACGCTCCACAAAGCGGGTGATAAAATCCAGAGCGCCATCGGTGGTAAAGCAAAACAAGGAGTGAAAGCAGTTCATTGCTAAAATGACCATTGCGGCCACCACAATCTTGCTTGCCCCCCGGGCGTCGGTTAACCCGTGGTGAGTAACATCACCGCCAAAAAGACCACCAATCCCCATTTTCTCATGGCACATCTCCAACCGTTGGCCATTGGGGTTTTCCCACTGATTCTAAGTTTCCCCAAAGCCCAGGTTAACCGAATTTCGATTTCACCGCCTCCCAGGTCTTTTTCAATTCCTCCATGGCCTTTTCCGAATGCCCCTTGAGCTTTTCGGCGGCCTCGCCGCTGGCGGACTTGATTCCCTGGAGCTTCTGCTGAGCGGCCTCCATCTTGGGCCGCAGGGCCTCCATCTGTTTGTTCATTTCTTCCCGGATCTCGCCGGTGGTCTTGGCGGCCTTACCCTTCAACTCCTCCAATTTCGCCCACCATTCCTTCAGTTGGGCCTCCATCTTATCCTGGTATTCCTTCAGGTTCATGGTTTACCTTCCCGATTTCTCCACTCATTTGGTAAAGTTATGAGTAATCATCTTTCCGGCTTTGTCAATCTTGTAAATGGGCATGGTCAAAATTATTCTGGTCCCCTGGCCGAGCCTGGGACCATAAAGGCCGGGTGGCATCCGAGATGGATAATTCACCCATTTGCTGTTAAACTGTGGCCGGGAGGTTAATGGCCGATGAGCTGTTTGAAGATCGAGACTTTAAGTCCATCTCTCCAGCAGAAAATCTCTCCCTTTTTCCATGAGATCCTGCAAAGCGCGGCGCCCCGGATCCACTCCCTTTATCTGGTGGGCAGCGTCCTGACCGACGATTACCTCGATGGGGTCTCGGACCTCAACAGCATTATCGTGCTCCGGAAGATGGGCCTGGACTTCCTGGAGGTCCTGGCGCCGCTGGGCGGCAAATACGCGAAAACAGGGCTGGCGGCGCCATGGGTCATGGACCCCGGCTACATTCAAAGTTCCGTGGATGTGTTTCCCCTGGAATTTCTCAGCCTCAAGTTGGTGCACCTCACCCTTTACGGCGAGGATCTGCTGGCGGGACTGGAGATCAACCGGAAAGAGCTTCGGTTCCAGTGTGAGCGGGAGCTCCTGGGCAAGTTAATCTGGCTCCGCCGGATTTATGTATCCGCCAGGGGAGATCGAAAGGTCCTGGCCGCCGACATTGTCCGCCATTTTCGCGGCTATCTGCCGCTGTTCCGGGGGATTTTGCACTTGCTGGGCCAGGCGCCGGCCAGCGGCCTGAAAAAGGTCATGGAACAGTTGGTTAACTTAACCGGCATGGATATCGAGGTCTTTGAAGAGATCTATGCCATCAAGAAGAATCTGAGCAAACCCTCCAAAGAGGAAATCTCCAGGTTGTTCGAAAACTTTTATCGGGCGACGGAAAGATTGGCCGAGGCGGTGGATGGCATTCAAATCCCCTAGCTCCAAGAAACTCCTTATTATCCTGTTACTTTGGGCCTGTCCCACTCTGGCTTGGGCGGTGACCCCGCCCCTTCCGGCGCACCCGAGCCAATATGTGGTGGACCTGGCCGGGGTCATTGACGCCAACAGCCAGGCCCGGCTCAATACCATGCTGCGCGACCTGGAGGCCAGGACCACGGCCCAGGTGGTGATCCTCACCCTCAATTCCCTGGAAGGGGAGCCCATCGAGGACTTCTCCCACCAGACCGCGGTGAAATGGGGCATCGGCCAGAAAGGCAAAGACAACGGGGTCCTCCTCACCGTGGCCGTCAAGGATCACAAATACCGTATCGAAGTGGGCTACGGCCTGGAGGGCGACCTGCCCGACAGCCTGGTGGGCAGCATCGGCAGGCAATACCTGGTGCCGAGCTTCCGCCAGGGGGATTTTGCCGGCGGCATCACCGCGGCGGTGACCGCGATAGCCAATATCATTTCGGGCGGCAAAGGAGTAGGCAAAACCGGGGGAGCCGCCGGCGGTTATCCGTGGGAGGCCATCCCCGGAAAAGGAATGGGACATTTCAAATTAACCTTAATATTATTTATTCTTTTTATTATCATGCTGATAGCATTTATCGTGTTTAGTGAACCGCGAGGCCCCAAGAACCGGAAGGGCGGCAGTGGCAGATTTTGGTTATTATGGTTGATCCTTCAGTTCTTCAGCGGCTTCGGAGGTGGCGGAGGCCGGTCCGGCGATGACGGGGGAGGCGGCTTCGGCGGCGGCGGCGGGGATTTCGGCGGCGGCGGCGCTTCGGGAGGATGGTAGCCGGCAAGCTATTCCAACCCTTTTTCCTGGTCACCCGGAGCGCCGCGCCGGGCCCAGGTTGTTAAAATCACTGGATGCCTGGCGGCGCTCAGAATCACCTTTCATGATTAGTGCGGTTTAATCGCAAGAGCTGCGCCAATGAGGCCATTTCAACCTTGATGGGGAGGAGATTGGATGAATAAAAATCTGCTTGTGGTTCTGGGGGTGATCGCCCTGGTGGTGGTGATCATCGGCGGCTGGGTCATCAACGGCTACAACAGGGTGGTGGCCATGGACGAGAATGTCAAGACCGCCTGGGCCCAGGTGGATAACCAGTTGCAAAGGCGCTACGACCTCATCCCCAACCTGGTGGAGACGGTCAAGGGTTACGCCTCACATGAAAAGGAGGTCTTCGAGCACCTGGCCGACGCCCGGACCAAATATTTTCAGGCCCAGGACATCAAAGGCAAGATCGAGGCCTCCGGCGATTTGGAGCAGGCCCTTTCCCGGCTCCTGGTACTGCAGGAGACCTATCCGCAGCTCAAGGCCAACGAAACCTTCCTGAAGATGATGGACAGCCTGGAAGGCACCGAGAACCGCCTGGCAGTGGAGAGAAAGAGGTATAATGACGCGGTGCGCATCCTGAATACCTACATCCGCACCATTTTTGGCCGGTTTTTTGCCAATCTGGCCGGGGTCAAAGAGGCCGAGTATTACCAGACCCCCGCGGCCGAGAAGCCAGCCCCGAAGGTGAAGTTCTAAATGGCGGCGGTCGCCAATAGTTTTACCTAATTGCCTTTTTACTTTTACCTTTTCCCTTCGCCCTCCTCCTCGGAGACCTCCGGCCGGTCCGCGAAGCGGAGGGGCAGGCGAATGGTTACCGTGGTGCCCCGGCCCATCTTGCTGTCCAGGGAAATGGTCCCCCGGTGCTCATCCACGATCTGGCGCACGAAGACCATACCCAAACCGGTGCCCCCCAGCTTGGTGGTGTAGAAGGGGACAAAGACCTTTTCCACCACCTCGCTGGGCATGCCCCGCCCGGTGTCCTGGATCACCAAAACCGCAAAATTCTTTTCCATGGAAGTGCGCA
>JBEKDQ010000187.1:0-5256 GCA_050014275.1 Desulfobaccales bacterium
GCGATGAAAATGCTTACCAAAAAAAAGAACCCGTAGGGCGGGAAAGCGAAGCGCATCCCGCCATTAGCAGTGTGCCGCGGGCACGGAGGCGCGCCCCACCGACATCAACCAGCATTTTCAGAGAAAACAGATAACAGAAAAACTGCCTTAACACCCCGACATTACAAGCTGATAAAAATCTTGGTCATGGTGGCAGGTGCAGAAAATTTGGCCTGTTAGCTCAAGGCGCTGGAGCTTCTCTTGCACCAGGTGCAGGGGCAGGCCCAAGACCCCGGCCAGATCGACGGCGGTCATGGGCCGCCGGGCCAGCATCTCCGCCAGAGTTGCGTCATCCGGGGCCGCGGCCGCCTGGCAGGCGCCCTCATAGGAGGTGATCACTTCTACCTCGCCCTCCAGGCCACAAGCGATGGCCGCCAGGGCCTCCAAAGATAATGGCTGGGCCTGGTTCTGCACCCCCGGGCGCACCGCGGTGTTGAGCTGCACTTTGTCCGGAGCCAGGGTCCGCAAGGCCCGGCGCAGGGCCTCCAGATCCTCCGGGGAGTCGTTGAGGCCCTTAAGCAACAGCACCTCCAGCCAGATACGGCCCGGATATTCCCGGCGGAAGGCCTCCAGGCCCTGCAGCAGCCGGCTGAGGGGATAGCCTGGCAAGGGGCGGTTGACGGCCTGGAAGGGCTGGTCCCGGGCGGCGTCCAGGGATGGCAGCACCAGGTCCGCGGCCTTAAGCTCGCGGCGCACCTCCGGGAGGTGGAGCAAGGCGCCGTTGGTCAGCACCGCCACCGGGATGGCGGTCAACTCTTTCAGGCGCCGGATGATGCCCCCCATCCCCCGGTTCAGGGTGGGCTCGCCACTGCCGGCCAGGGTGATGAAATCGAGTTCCGGAGCGCTGCCCTCCAGGTAGGCGCTCAGCTCCGCCACCATGGCCTCCGCCTCGTAATCGAAGCGGATTTCCGTCTGGTGGCTGGTGGGACCCACCTCGCAATAGATGCAGTCAAAGGGACAGGTTTTCCGGGGGATCAAGTCCACGCCCAGGGACCGCCCGAGGCGGCGGGAAGGCACCGGTCCGAATAGATGGGAATGGGACATGGTTAAAAACAACCCAACTGGCAATGCTTGATTTTGATTCCAAGTTCGTTCAGGAGCTTTCCCATTTCCTGAGTGGAAATAGACAATTCCTCGGCCAGGCGAAAGGCCGCGGCGCAGGCAATGTTGCCCTGGGGAGCCGCGAGCCGGATTTTCGCCTTCAGTTCTTCCTGGTTCATGGATGTCTCGTGGACCTCACTTCTAAAATATAGCCGAGGGGATCATAGAAATCAAGGCGTTCAGGGAGGAGGAGCGCCAGGATTTCCAGCCGGGCGCCTTTCAGGAGCCCTAATCTCGTTCTGGTATAGGGGCGGACCGGTGTGTCCGCCCTGGGGGGCGCACACTTGGGTGCGCCAAAATAGTAGCACAGGTTTGAAACCTTTGCCACCAAAAGGGTCCGCCCTTGGGTGGGCGCACACCGGGGTGCGCCCCCACCAGAGATTCTTCTATGTTTGACGGCAACTTGGCAAACAGTGGCGCGGATGTTCGTTGAGCTTCCAGCATAATCTCTATAATATGGAAATACAAGAGCCTCATGCAAAAGTCATATTCTAATAACGAAAGCGAAATCAATGTATTGACTTGTTCCCTCTCCATTGCGGGGGCGACACCGGGAAGGGGTGGCGAAAGTAGTTATGCTTATCCAATAGTTATCCAACGACTGACGCCCCCCTCCCCCCATGGGGGGAAAAGAGGCCTTAAGCGGTTTAACCTGACTTTTACAAGACCCTCACAAGAAATAGCTGCCCGCCAGGGAGGAAGACCCGGCGAAACTCCCGGCAAGTTTTCCGGAACCTGTCACGTGCCGACATATAAAGCGGACGGGCCGGCGTGCCGGGTGGGACATCTTACGATTCATTAAGGGTGGATGCGACGCACCCTTACTTTGACTTTCCGGTGCGGGCTCATTAACTTGTTTAGGTGGCGTGGGCACTCCCCACCATAAGTTGGCCCGCCGGTTGGAGAAGGTGGGCCAGGCCCGCCTTCGTGATGTACCAACTTGCAGCATAAAAGATTTGGAGGGGCGCCATGTTGAAAGTTATGCCGGAAAGCGAAGGCCCGCTCCTATGGCTGCGGGCCTGGGAGCGGCTCACTGTCCTGGATTACCGGGAGATCTTCGTTCCCCGCCTGGAAGAAGTTATCCGGAAGCACGGCAAGGTGCGGCTCTTGTTTCATCTGGCCCCGGACTTTCGGGGCTGGACCCCGGGGGCCTGGTGGGAGGATGTCAAGCTGGACCTGAAACACCGGGGCGACTTCGAAAAGTTGGCGCTGGCCGGAGCCTCCTTTTGGGCCGACGTCCTCCTGAGGTTATTCGCCCATTTCATGTCCGGGGAGGTGCGCACCTTTTTGCGGGAATACCTGGCGGAAGCCTGGATCTGGATCCAGGAGTGAGGCAGGAGGGTAGAGGCTGAGGCTAATCTTTAATCAAGTTGAACTTTCAGGTCTGCAATGGCATCCAGTCTCTGATACTGGATCATTAGACTTCCTTTGATCAGCTCTTCGAGTTCTTTAAAGTTTTGGCTTTTTTCATCCTCCCGGTCCCGGTCCTCGATTTTGCCAGCCCGGGGGTGGTCTTGCCTGGCCTGGGGCTGTGCCTCAGGCGGGTTGGCTGGCTGCGGCTCGCACCTCGGGCTCCCGGGATTAAAGGTCAATAGCGCCAAAATGGCTGCGGCCAGGGATATCTTAATAATATTGATCGGAGTTTTCATAAGACGCCACCCTGAGTATGATCCAGCCTGCTAAGAGGAATCCGGGAGGCGAGGGAGAATTATTAATGGGAACGGAAAAGAGATTAAAATTCCCCCTCACCCCGCCCCTCTTCCCCATCTGAGTCCCAAACGGGGATGAGGATATATAAATAAGGGACCCCATAATGCTCCCATTAATAACTCAGGATATCCTGGGGGAGCAAATGGCATTCCCTCATATTTTTATAAAATAAGAACATATAGCTCCCTCTGCCATTGGCAAAAATACCTATTTCCCATAGGCAAAAGTGCCCAATAGTTATCAGCAGTCAGCGGTCAGCAGGTCAGCTAAAAGCAAAAGCAAAAACCCATAAAATCCAAAAGCTGACGGCTTACCGCGTAAGCTGACAGCCGCCATCGCCAGGGCGCCCCAAGCACAGGCTGGAAGCCTGTGCCGCTATCGCCCCGTGGGTGGCGGCCACAGGCCGCCCTATCTGTTTTCTGTCCCTGCTAAGGGATCTTTGAATTTGCTTTTGTTTTCCAGAAGACGGAAAACAGAAAACCGCCTTTTTCGGCTTTTCCAGGGAGTCGCTCCTTAGCCTTCAGTTCACCCGTAAATTATGAAAAGACAGGTGGGGCGGGCGTCTCGCCCGCCACTCAGTCCGCACCGGTGGGACGCCTGTGCCACCAATTCTTCACAATTTTCAAGGCAGTCGACCCTGAGCCGTTGGCTTACTCCAAAAAGAAAAGATACGTATAGTTATGGTGCGCAGTGCGCACCCTACATGAAGACCTTTCGGGGCAGTGGCAGGGCCGGGCTCAAGCGCCCATGGCGCGACGATAATTTATAGGGGTCGCAAGGCTTGTGCCACGAAAGGGCAGGGGGGCGGGTGTAATAGCGGTCAGCTAGTCAGCCATCAGCTAAAGCAAAAATCTGAAAGCTTAAAGCTGAAATCGCTCACAGCTAATAAGTTATTGGTAGAGAAAGGCGGCGGGCACAGCCCGCCCTAAAAGCGGTAGGGCTAGGGGAATTTATAGGGCGACCTGTGGCCGCCGGGCCATCCGCCAAGGAAGGCAATAGCTTAATAGCAAAAACCCAAAACCCAAAAACCAAAACCCAAAAGCTGTCTGCGGACAGCTAATAGGTTTACGACTAATCTTTCCTGGCATGTTCCCGGATGAAATTGATGATGTCGCCGGTGATTGTGCCCGGGGTGAAGATAGCGGCGATCCCCACCTGTTTCAAGGCGGGAATGTCCTCTTCGGGGATGATGCCACCCCCCATGACCAGGACGTCTTGAATGCCCTTTTCCTTGACCAGCTCCATCACCCGGGGAAACAGATGGTTGTGGGCCCCGGATAGGACGCTCATGGCGATGACGTCGGCGTCCTCCTGGGTGGCTGCTGAGACGATCTGCTCCGGGGTCTGGCGGAGGCCGGTGTAGATCACCTCCATCCCGGCGTCCCGCAAGGCGGCGCAGATTACTTTGATTCCGCGGTCATGGCCGTCCAATCCGGGTTTGGCGGCCAGCACCCTGATTTTTCTCTCTTCCGGCATCTCGGATCTCCCTAATAGTTAGTTCAAAGTTCGAAGTTCAAGGTTAAGAGCCCTAAGCCCTTCTCTTTTGAACTTAGAATCTTCAACTTTGCACTTTAAACTTAAACCCGGATCTAAAATCTCAAATCCTAAACCTTGAACTTTGAACCTTGAACTAAAATCTTAGAATAGGGCCGGGGCTTCGTATTCGCCGAAGACCTCCCGCAGGGTGTCGCAAATCTCTCCCAGGGTGGCCAGGGTTCTCACCGCGCTCAGGATAGGGGGCATGAGGTTGTCGGCGCCCTGGGCCGCAGTCTTGAGTTGGGCCAGGGTCTGGCGAACCATCGCGTTGTCCCGGGTCTGCCTCAGCTCCTTAAGTCGGGCCCTTTGTCTATCCTCCATCCCGGGGGCCACCTTGAGGAGGGGGATCTTCGCTTCACCTTTCACCTGGAAGCGGTTCAGCCCCACTACCACCCGCTCGCCTTTTTCAATCTCCTGCTGGTAGCGGTAGGCGCTGGCGCCGATTTCCCGCTGCACAAAGCCCTGTTCGACGGCGGCGACGGCTCCTCCCAGGCGGTCGATCCGGTCGATATACTCCTGAGCCTTGATTTCGATGGCGTCCGTCAGGTTCTCCAAGTAGTAGGAGCCGGCCAGAGGGTCCACGGTGTCGCTCACCGCAGTCTCATAAGCGATGACCTGTTGGGTGCGCAGGGCCACCTGCACCGCGGTTTCAGAGGGCAGGGCCAGGGCCTCGTCGAAGGAGTTGGTATGCAGGGATTGGGTGCCGCCCAGGACGGCGCTCATGGCCTGGAAGGCCACCCGCATGATATTGTTCAAGGGTTGCTGGGCCGTCAGAGAGCAGCCGGCGGTCTGGGTGTGGAAGCGCAGCATCAGGGAGCGGGGATCCTTGGCCCCGAAGCGCTCCTTCATGATCTTGGCCCACAGCCGCCG